>CAZNNT010000006.1:1793-2373 GCA_964574495.1 uncultured Candidatus Saccharibacteria bacterium | reverse complement strand
CAGGAAAAATATTGTGTACTGCCTGATGTCTGACGGCGAACATGACGCGGGCCAAACTTGGGAAGCGGCTATGCTCGCGGGCCGTGAAAAATTATGGAATCTGGTCGCGATTATGGATAGAAATAATATCCAGATAGACGGCAATACCGAAGATATAATGCCGCTTGAGCCGCTACGCGCCAAATATGAAGCGTTCGGATGGCATGTCATTGAAGTTGGCGGGCACGATTTTCAGGAATTGAACTCGGCGATTGACGAAGCCAAAGCGGTTTATGAAAAGCCGACAATGATTATCGCGCACACCATTCCCGGAAAAGGCGTGGAATATATGGAGCGCGATTTTCGCTGGCACGGCAACCCACCCGGTAAAGGTCCCGAGGACAGATTTCCAAAAGACAAACAGGGTATTGAAGCGCTTAAAGAATTAAGAACATTATGGGGCAGGATAAAGAGTGAGCACCAATGATAAATATTAAATCAAAATTAGTAAAAGAGGTTTTGGATTTAAAAAAAGTCGCGCAGGCGCCGACGAGAAACGGATATGGCGAGGGCTTGGTGGCAGCGGGCAAGAAAAATAAAA
>CAZNNT010000006.1:0-1688 GCA_964574495.1 uncultured Candidatus Saccharibacteria bacterium | reverse complement strand
AGCAAAATATGGCTTCAGTAGCTTCGGGTATGGCTGCCGCCGGAAAAATTCCTTACATTTCTTCCTACGCTATGTTCAGTCCCGGCAGGAATTGGGAGCAGATACGGACGACCGTTGCTTATAATGAACGTCATATCATTATTGCCGGAGCGCATGCCGGGGTCTCGGTAGGTCCTGACGGCGCGACTCATCAGGCGATTGAAGATATCGCCATAACCCGCGTAATTCCCAATATGACCGTCATTGTGCCCTGTGACGCAGTGGAGGCAAAAAAGGCGACTATAGAGGCCGCTGGCTTGGAAGGGCCGGTTTATTTGCGTTTTGCTAGAGAAAAAACGCCTGTTTTTACGACCGATAAAACTCCGTTTAAAGTAGGCCGCGCCGAAATTCTCTGGGATGCAAAGGCGATGCCTTTGCAAGTGGCGATTATTGCTTGCGGGCCGCTTACGCATAACGCGCTTTTGGCCGCGGCAGAATTGGAAAAGAAAGGGATTAAAGTCCGCGTAATAAATAATCACACGATAAAACCAATGGATGAGAGTACTATTTTGAAAGCGGCTAAAGACGCCGGATGTTTAGTAACTGTTGAGGAGCATCAAATAAATGGGGGAATGGGCTCGGCCGTAGCCGAAGTTATTGCGAGAAATTACCCGGTTCCCATTGAATTTGTGGGAGTTCGCAATCGTTTCGGCGAATCCGGCGAGCCAAACGAACTTATAAAACATTTTGGAATGTCGCCCAAACACATAATTGAGGCGGCTCGCAGAGTAATAAAAAGGAAATAAAACATTCCAACATTCTGCAGAATGTTGGAATGTTTTGAGAAAATAAACCCCCACACCAATCGGGCAATTTTTCTCACGCGCTTAAAAGCGCCATTGCCAGATTGGTGTGGGGGTAAAAAAAATGCCGCGAGGGGTGTTTTCCCCGCGGCGCTGTTTCTAGCGCTCATTTTTTACTACATGAACCTCAACACAAGAACTGTTAAAGTTAGTGTGGCACCGACGGTCATTCCCCAGAACTGCCCCCACGTTTTTTCCTTCCAGCCGATTTGTGCAAAAGTCAACTGGATATAGGCACCCATCAACAGAAACCCAATGGCGGGCGCAGTCCCTGTCCTGCTGGTTTCCACTACCTGCAGAATCCAGGCCAGCACATTGAAGAATCCCGCTGACCACGCTCTTGTTTCCAAGCTAAACATTTTTCTGAGCATAGCGTTGTCTCCCGTTGTTTTTTCTGTTTTTTGTCAAACACTTTTCATAAAGGTTCTTCCATTTGGATTTTTTCTTCAGAGCGTCTCCCGTTAAAGACCAGATGCACCAAGGCCCAGATAGACGTCATTAAGCCCAAGGTCCCGAGAACTGAGATGGGGATTGCGAAGGAAAAAAATCTTTCTTCCGGAGTCAGCCTTATTGCCTCACTGAACGACAAGTATGCGATCATGCCGTGTGTTAGAAAGAAAATCATAAAAATCACAAGTAAGACGGTTCTATGGCGCTTATCGGTTGTTGGCATATTGTCTTCCTCCGAAAACGGGGTTTTGTAGCGCGCGCCGCTTAACTTTCCAATGTAATTATAGCAAGAGATTAACCATATGTCAATAGAATAAAAAAATGGCTTAAACTAAGGGTCTTTGGATTAAAAAAATAAAAGTGCCGCGAAATTCGCGGCATAGTTTTTATAGACGG
>CAZNNT010000005.1:6610-33933 GCA_964574495.1 uncultured Candidatus Saccharibacteria bacterium | reverse complement strand
GCTCCATCGTTCCTCCTTCGCTACGCTCAGGAATTTCCTACTCGCTATTTTTCGTTTCAAAACTCTTTAATTTTTAAAGTTTTTCCGCAAGCCAACGAAAATTAGTTTTGTGGTTAAATATAGATAAAATGATTTCTCCAAAAGATGTGAAAAAAGCGGCGGAACTCTCAAGATTGAAACTTTCCGCCAAAGAGGAAAAAGAATTAAGCCGAGAACTTGAGTCAATTCTGGGTTACATAGATAAGCTTAAAGAAGTTAATGTTTCGGGCGTTGCCGAAACAAGCCATGTTTTTCATGTTAATGATTTCAGAGAGGACATCCGGCCGAAAGAAATTTTTGATTCATCTACGTTGCTTGAAGCCGTCCCCGAAACCGAGCGCGGTTTTGTGAAAGTTAAGAAGATTTTGGATAGAGAATAAAATGGCCAGAATTAATCTAGGCGAATTGACAGTTTCCAAAGTCAAAAACCTTTTGCATAAAGGAGAAATTTCCTCTAGGGAACTGGTTACGATTTATTCCGAAGAAATTAAATCAAAAAATAAAAATTTAAACGCGTATCTTGAGACCTTTAATGATGTTTTTGATGAAGCCGAAAAAATTGACGAACATTTAAAAAGAGGCGAGGAGCCAAGAGCGCTTGAGGGTATTCCGTTCGCGATTAAAGACAACATTTTAATTCAGGGCAAAATTTGCTCGGCGGCTTCCCGCATGCTTGAAAATTACAGGGCTTCTTATGACGCTTTTGTCATTAAAAAACTGCGTAAGGCCGGCGCGATTTTTTTAGGCCGTACCAATATGGATGAATTTGCGATGGGTTCATCCACCGAAAATTCGGCGTTCGGCGCGACTAAAAATCCTTATGACGAGACGCGCGTTCCCGGCGGTTCTTCTGGCGGTTCGGCGGCCGCAGTTGCGGCCAATATTGCTTTAGCCGCCCTGGGTTCGGACACCGGCGGCTCAATCAGACAGCCGGCGGGATTTTGCGGGGTCGTCGGACTTAAGCCTACTTATGGCGCTGTTTCCCGCTCGGGCCTTATTGCCATGGCTTCGTCTTTAGACCAAATCGGGCCGATTACGAAAACCGTTGAGGACGCGGAACTTATTTTTGATATTATCAAAGGCAAAGATGCAAAAGACGCCACGTCTGTTGATTATGACTTCTATAAGCTAAAAGCTAAAAGCTCAAAGCTAAAAGTTGGCGTTCCGAAAGAATTTTTTGAAAAGGGAATTGATAAAGATGTTTTGGAGATTGTGAATCGTGCGGCCGAGACATTTCGGGGGCTCGGACACGAAGTTAAAGAAGTTTCATTGCCGCATTCGTCTTACGCCCTGGCCGTTTATTACATCGTTGTTCCGGCGGAGGTTTCGGCCAATCTCGCTCGTTTTGACGGCCTGCGTTACGGCCTTCGTAAATCCGGAAAAAATTTACTTTCCGAATATATGGAAACGCGCTCGGCCGGTTTCGGCCCGGAAACCAGGCGCAGGATAATTTTGGGAACCTATGTTTTATCGGCCGGATATTACGACGCTTATTACGCGCGCGCCTCTAAAGTGCGCGCGCTCATTAAAAAGGATTTTGAAAAAGTATTCGGCGATGTGGATGTTCTGCTAGCGCCCGCTTCTCCGAACCCCGCTTTTAAAATCGGAGAGAAAATCAATAACCCTCTTTCAATGTATCTTGAAGATATTTTTTTGGTGCCGGCCAATCTCGCCGGCCTTCCGGCAATGTCTTTGCCTTTCGGCTCGGCTACCCGCGACGGTGTTAAATTGCCGGTAGGAGTCCAGCTAATCGCGCCGTGGTTTGAAGAAAAGACCCTCTTTGAAGCCGGCCGTCTTCTTGAGGCGCATAAGTAAAAAATTTCACTTTGTTCAATTTTTGTTGCGGGGGCCGGATTTGTCCTTGTTCGCCCCGTAACGGCGGGGCTCAAGGCGGACTCCCGGGCTGCCATCAGGCAGCCCTTCAAATCCTGCCACCTATATTGAATACATAATAAAAAGCGACAACATAAAGTTGTCGCTTTTTATTATGAGTTGCGGGGGCTGGATTTGAACCAGCGACCTCAAGGTTATGAGCCTTGCGAGCTACCACTGCTCCACCCCGCGATATTATTTTACAACCTCCTTTGATTTTTGCAAATTTTAAGGGTAAAATATGAAAAGTCGCCAGCGTAGTTCCCTCCTTCGCTCGAATTGACATCCGAGCTTCGGAAGGGCGAGTGGTTCCGGCGCGCGACCACTTGTCCATCGAAGCTCTGGTGGTAAACCAGAGCGAAGTTGGGCCAGCGTAGTTCAACGGTTAGAACGAGGGACTCATAAGCCTTAAACAGAGGTTCGACTCCTCTCGCTGGCACAACATAAAATGATATAATTAAAATATGTCTTCAACGATTAGCCGAGCCATATATATTTTGACCTCGGCCGACATTCTGATTGTTTCGGCTTACAGTTTCATCATCCCGCTTTTCGCCATTTTCGTAACAGAGCAAATTGAGGGCGCGACCATAACCACGGTCGGGTTTTACACCGCTATTTACTGGATTGTAAAATCAATCGTGCAGATTCCGATTGCCCGATATTTGGACAAAAAAGAAGGAGAGGCTGATGAATATCACGCGCTGGTCCTCGGCTATTTTATCGCCGCCGTAGTCGCTTTCGGATATATTTTTGCCGGTACTGTTTGGCATATTTATATCCTTGAAGGGATTCTGGGTATTGCTGACGCGCTCGGGGTTCCTTCGTATCTCTCCATTTTTTCGCGACACCTCGATAGAGCTCGCGAAAATATGGAATGGACCCTGCGCAGTGTCGGAGTCGGAGTGACCGCGGCCGGAGCCGGGGCCCTTGCCGGAATTCTGGTTAAAAATTTCGGATTTAATTCCGTCTTTATTCTCGGCGGCGTTTTGAGCTTGATTTCAGCATTTTCTCTTTTTCTTCTCAAGCCATATTTAAAAACCAGGGACGGCAGATCAATGGTTTATCAAATATCAAAGCCGCCCCGCAAGAAAATTTTTTAGCGCTTGTTATAGCCCCTGATTTATGCTAAATTTTTAAAACGAAAATTATGCGGGTGTAGCTTAGCGGTTTAAAGCGCTGCCCTGTCACGGCAGAGATCGCCGGTCCAAATCCGGTCACCCGCGCCTGATTTAAAACAAAATCCCCGCCTAAAGATAAAGGCGGAGATTGATTTGTCAATTGCTTTTTTAAGAAATCCGCAGGCCATCCATCAGCTCTTTTGCGAATTCTTCTTCAGTGTTTCCTTCAGTTAAAGTTTTGAGCGACAATTTATATTAGATAAGTCAAGTATTGACTGATTCAATGTCTATGTGTTAGTATTGTGAACAGAAAAAGAAAAGATGTTTGACAGCTTGTAATTTCTTTCCGAGAAAGCGAGGCCGATTGTGCTGAAAACACTATTTAAGTCCAAAAGTCCGCCGCTCCCGCAGCTAAACCGGCAAGAAATAAAAGAACTTACGGCAAAAGCAGTTGAAAAACTTGATTTTGCGCCTCCCGAATTTCTTGATTGGAGAGAGTCAATAAGGCGCATGGCGGAAATAAGGGCAAGTTTAAAGACCGCTCTTGATGAAAAATCGGCGCAAAAAAGAGAATTTATTCCGGCTTGGGCCCTGTGGCTTGAAATGGGCGCCGCGATAAAGACGCTGGAAACCGTAAACAGCGACGCTTTGAATTGCGCCGTGCCCTGGAATAAAAAAACCGGCTTTCCGTCTTTGCCGTCAATGGTTGCTGACGCGCGAAAATACGCCGAGACTTTGAAAAATGGCCACAAGCCGCTTGCGTTAATTCTCGATTCGTTTTGCGCCTGGACCCCTATTTTTAAAGGGTCTGTGGAATGTTGCTGCGGCGCGCCCGGTTTTAAATTCAGAAAGGTTGAATACGAAGTGGCAATTAACTACGGACTTTCGGCCGAAAATGGCGAAGTCGCCGTTATTCAGCTGGTTGGAATAAAAACGGATGATATTGCGCATTTGAAAACCCACTTCAGTAACGCTGTTTTGGAGGAACATTCGGGTTTTCAGAAATTCAGTAAAGTTTTGGCCAACACCAATATAATATTTACCGCCGAAAACAGGTTAAGATTGTCCGGGGGCGCAATCGCGATAAGCCAACCCTTTATTGAGTCGGCTCGCGAGTTTTCGCTGACGGATTTCCACGAGTTTTTTGAAAACATAATCGCATCCGCCCCCCGGTGACCATCGGGGGATTTTTTTGACACTATTTAACTTTTATGTTAAGCATAAATCAGAGTTTTGACCGGAAAGGAGGCGCAGAGATGCTGACTTTTGGACTATACGCTTTAGCTTACTTTGTTTTCGGTTACATTTACGGCAAAATTGATAACGCGGTGTACTTTGACAACACTCCGACCGAAAAGATTAGCATCCCAAAAAGATTCATCAGGAGACTGCTTTTTCCCGTAGCGAGCCTGAAATGGGAAGAAAGGAAAGAATACTTCAGAAAAGCATACCATGATAATGAACCTATTTTTAGCGTGAGATTTGTGGTTGGAGCCGGGGATATTGAGTGCGGGTATAACATAAAAGAAAGATACTGCAAAAGCATGATTTTTTTATGGCCGCTGAAGCTTTTGCCCATTACTTGCGGGAGCGTTTATCTTACAATAAAATTGTTTATTTTTTTAGGCGCCATGCCCTATAGACTGCTTAGCGCCTGCGTAAATAAGGCCGGTAATCTAAAAAGTCTTGAAGCAGAAAAACTGCCAAGACTTTCCGGTATCACTGCCGAAGAGGCGGAGGCGGAGGCGGAGGCGCTGAAAGTCGCTGACCTTTTTGTTGAAGCCCGCGAGTCGGTTGAAGAAACGCTTGGGTCCGTATACGGACATAAACAAAAACTTAAAAAAAACGAGTTCGAGTGGGAAAATCTTATAAAAACCAAGTATTTGGCCGGCGCAGATAACGGAAGGGCTGATGCGGTTTTAAGCGCGCTTGAGTCGGAAATAAAAAGAGTTGACGCCAGGGCGGATAATTTTAAAGATCTGATAAATAAGATGAGGAATAAAGAAAAACAGCTTCGCGACGCGGTTAAAGAAATGGCTTTGTTGAGAGAAATGGCTTCTTTGTCTGTGGTCGTAGCTTCGCCGGTTTCTTCGGGCGACACTTTCGTTAAGTCCGACGGTATCGCGGTTTTGATGTCGCGAAACATTGATGAGACGCGTAAACTCATAACGGACGCGCGGGAAATTTTAAAAGAGGCCGAAGATATTAAATTGTAGCCACGAAACGGCTTAACCCAGGTTAAGCCGTTTTTAAATTTTTGGGCTTGACAGAAAAAACAGCTTGTGCTACTAATTCTCTAGGCAGTACCCTTTATAACTCAACAGGGAGGAAGAAGGAAGTGGCCGAAAATCAGGAAAAAGGTGAAGACGGACAGAAGGCAGAAGAAAAAAATGGCGGCGTTGGCGATGGTTTGCGGCACAATGTGGAAGCGGCTATTTCGGCTGTAAAAGAGGGAGGCAAAATCTTTGGCGCCGTGGTTGGAGAGGTTGTGGAATCGGCGAGGCCGACTATTAAGGCCGTAAAATCCGCGGCGGAACAGTATTTTACCCGTAAAAAAGCCGAGGAAAGTCCGAAAGACCAGTCAAAGTTCGCGGAACTTTCTTCGGCAATCAGAGGATACAAAGCATTTTTGATTACAGAGGCCGGATTTTCGCCGGAAGAAGCCGACCAGGCGGTACAGGACCGCGTCGGCGACATTTTGAACGGGAATCCAAACCAGGGGAGGAAGAGATTGTGATGAAGCAATGGCGGCGCAGGAGACAGCAGTATATGGTTACGAAAAAGGTTCTCGGCGGACTTGCGGTTCTCGGCGGAGTATATACGGTTTTTCAGGTCGGCGGCGCGGTTTTAAGCGTGGCCGGGGGTCTCATCCTTCCGGTTGCGATCCTGGGCGGCATTGCCTACGGCGTAAAAAAAATTTTGGATTCTACGCGTAAATCGCAAAGGAGGGGATGAAAATGCCCTCGTCGCTTGTTTCGTCAAGGCGCCGAAGAGGGTTCAACGGCCTGTCAAGGCCAAATTCGGCTAAAGACGACAGGACTCTACGAGAAAGCATAGAATCACTTCGGGAAAGCGGAGAGGAATTAGAGCATATTAATGAGAAACTGCGCGACGTTCTTGGTCTTCCGGCAAATAGGACCCGCGGATTTATTTCCGGCGCCATTCAGGCGATTGTTCCAAGGAAATTTTACGGATTTTTACCGGAGAAAGTTGCCGATTTTATTGCCGAGGAAGGCGATGTTTTGGAACAGATGGAAGGCGCATTTCGCGGAAACGTAGACAGCACTCAAATATCTCTAAGAAGTTTAGTTCAGGAAGGGCGCAAAAAGCACGACCAATTACAGGAACTCGCGGATGACATAACGCGCGCCCAAGAAAAAGGGTGGGACGCGCGTCAGCTTCAGGAATATATGGCCGACAAAGCAGGCGTTGAACTTTATGACGAAGTTGCCGAAATGCTTGACCAAGAATTTGGATTTTTACCAGATGAAGAAAAGGAAAGAAGGAAAGAAGAGCTTTTGATTCAACTGCAGAACAATTTGGCCATCGGAGGCCGCCTAACCGAAACGATAGATAAAGTTTGTATTGCCGGGATTAGGGTTTTTGATAGGGGTGTCGGCGGATATTACAACTTCATGAATGTTTATCGTCCGATTGCGGCCATACGGGATGCGGCTAGAAATCTGGTGAATATGGACGAAACAATGTTAATGTCAAGGGACGCTTTGGTAGAAACTCTTGGAATGTCTCTTGTCGCGATTGAGCACTCAATTAAAGCGGCCGAACTGGCGGAAAAATACTCCATAACCTCAACCGATATGCACAAACTGCTGGAAGAGTGTAATGATCACCTTGGGGAACAGTTGAAAGTCCTTGATGCGTCAAAACCGAAATTGCTTGCAGATTCTGCCGGAATCACAAATTAAAAACAATTTATGGCCTTGCGGCATTTGTCGCCAGGCCTTTTTGTTTGTCTTTTTGATTGTATATCTGATGTCTGATTATTTGGATTAAGGGGTAAAAAAATTGACAAGCGATACGCGCATATGCTATAAAGTTTAAGGTTTTTGTTTTTTTGAAAGGGGAAAGAATGGAGCCAGGGCCGATTTACAAGAGAGCGATTTTAAAACTCACCGGCGAGATTTTTAAAAAAGACGGCGACAATTTGAGTGAAAAAGCGGCGGTGGCAGCGGCCGAAGAGATTAAAAGTATTCATGATTTGGGCGTTGAAGTGGCGGTGGTTTTTGGCGGCGGAAATATTGTTCGCGGCCGGAATTTTGAGGGTTCGCCATTCATAAAGCCGGCAACGGCGGATTACATGGGTATGACCGCGACAATAATTAACGGCCAGCTTTTACGCGATGCCGTTGAGTGGTGCGGAATGGAAGTCCGTCTTATGACAGCTTTGGAAATTAAAAAGGTTGCCGAGCCCTATATTCAGCAAAGAGCCTTAAAGCACCTTGCTAGAGGCCGGGTGATTATAATGGTTGGGGGAATAGGCGAGCCGGGCTACACGACCGACAACACGGCGGTATCGCGAGCGGTTGATATCAGCGCCCAGGCCATTATTAAAGGCACAAAAGTTAACGGAATTTTCAGCGACGACCCGAAAATAAATCCGGACGCCGCATTTCTACCAAAAGTTAGTGTTCAAGAAATGATCGCCAATCCTTTGCTGACAGGGATTTTTGAAGAAGCGGCGCTGATACGCAATAAAAAGCATAAAGTCCCGATTCATGTCATAAATATTTTTACCAAAGGCAATCTGCGCCGTCTCCTTCTCGGAGAGGCAGTCGGCTCCAAGATAATTTTCTAGCCGGAGTTCCCCAAGGGCCCTTTTATCGGGCCCATTTTTTGTTATTATTTATGATTATGCCCAAAAAAAGGATTGAAATTGATGCTTCTGAAGAAACGAGAATGCTGAAAAATCTCAAGCGTAGAGATGATTTTGAGGCCGAACGGCTTTTGCGCTATCTTAATATGCCCGATTTGTCGCGCGAGGCGGACAGCCCTCTCAAGGAACTTGTTAGCCGAATTTTAAAAATTAAACGTTTGTCTGATTTTGACGATATCAAAGTTCCGGAAATAGTTCCGGCCGACATCAGTTTTGATTTATTTAATTTTCCTGAAGACCATCCGGCGCGGAAACGCTCCGACACTTATTTTATTGACGATAATCATATTTTAAGAACCCATACCACTATAATGTGGTATTACTGGCTTGGTAACGAAAAAGTTAAAGCGCAAATCGCGGGACAAAAATCCGTCGGCGCGCTTTCTTACGGCAAGGTCTATCGGAAAGACGAAATTGACCGAAACCATATGAATGTTTTTCATCAGATGGATGGCTGGTACTTGACCCCAAAAAAAGAAAAAACAATAACGGCTGATGACCTGAAAGACGTTTTGGCCGAAATAGCCAAAACCATTTTCGGCGCGCGCATAAAATATCGCTTTAATAAAGATGATTTTCCTTACACCAGCCCGTCAATAGAGATGGAAATAGAGGTTGGCGGTCGTTGGGTTGAAGTTTTGGGCGCGGGAGTTGTCAGAGAAGTTGTTTTAAAAAATCTTGGCGTTGACCCAGACCAATACAACGGCTGGGCTTTCGGATTCGGGCTTGAACGGCTCGCGATTATCAGTATGGATTTGCCGGATATCCGGCTTTTGTGGTCCAAGGACATAAGGGTTCGGCGCCAGCTTAAACTTGGCCGAAAATTCGTTCCGGTTTCAAAATATCCGCCGATTACGCGCGACATTTCTTTTGTGGTTTCAAGCGATTTCGTGCCCAATAACTATTTTGATTTAATCCGCGATTTGGGCGGCGATTTGGCGGAAGAAGTTAAGCTGATTGATAAATATGAAAATCCCGAAAAATTCGGCAAAGATAAAACCAGCTACACTTACCGTATAATTTATCGGGCCAGCGACAGAACCCTTGTTTCTGGAGAAGTGGATAAAATCCAGGACGAAATTTACCGCCAAACAGCGGAGCAATTCAAAGCCGAGTTGAGGTAAGAAGGAACAAGAAACAAGATTTAAAAATTTAAAAATAGTTATTTAAAAATCGTTAAATAACTGACGTAAAATAACTGACGTACCTCATTCCTGCTCGATCGTGAAGAAGTGAGGTATTGTAGTTTATATAATAAATATAGGTATATGAGAAGAAAAATAATTTATGAGCCGACACTTTCGGATGCGGCTCTGCTCATCCTGCGAACACTTGGTGAAACGCTTATTGAATCATTCTGGCCGCACCCCTATTACCACACCTTCTGCGATCACAACAAAAGACATTCGTTTCGCAATGCCGTTGACAGGGCGGTGAAACGAAAATTGATTGTAAGAGAGCGTAAAAACGGTAAAGTTGTTTTTGTGCTCTCTTCTAAAGGAAAAAGACACGCCGAAAAAATTTATCTGAAGTTGGCGATGGCGAAGAAAAAGCGCTGGGATGGCAAGTGGAGACTGTTTATTTTTGATATTGAGGAAAAAACTCGGAGGAAAAGAGATTTTTTAAGAAGAGAACTTGTGGATTTCGGATTTTATCCTTTTCAAAAAAGCGTTTTCGTTTACCCATATCCATTGCCGCCAGAATTTTTTGAATTGTGGGAAGATTTAAATTTCGGGAATCAGGTGGTTATTATTGACCAGGCTGTAATTCGTGATGACGGCCATCTTAGAGATTTTTTCTGGCCAGAACAGTAAATGTGTACCTCATTTTTGCTCGATCGTACATAAATGAGGTAATGAGGTATTATGTGTGTTTGTGATATAAATTGCGGTGATGTAAATTAATTATGTGGATGTCTTGATAAAAAAAGATAGCGGTGTATATAATGTTTAAAGATAGTTTCAGCTTGTCTCCGGTTTTGGCATAGGGCCAAAAAGGGGGACGAGCGAAAACAGGGGAGATTGAATCATGTCCGAATTTCGTGGTATTTTTCCTTTAAAGATAGGCGGAATTAAAGACTGTTTACGAGAAAAAATCCGTTTTCTCCGACCAATCCTCCACGATTTTACATATGAGAATGCGATTCGTAGCATACGCCATCCTCGGTTTTGGCGCGAGTCCTCTGTTTTGGTTGAGGTTTTTGGTGGAATTGAGGGTCCAAAAAACGGATTATCGCTACAGAGAAGTAAGATCGAGGCCGAATATAAGCGCCGCGGTCTAAAATTCCCGGAAGAATACCACTTGATGTACTTCTACGAGCAGCATCAGGATATGCCGCCCGATGACGAGGAGATCGTCTTCTACACGGTTCCTAATTATGATTGTATCCCGTCAATCTCTCGTTTTAAAGGCTCTCGCCGTATCCACTGGTATCATCTATATGTGTGTCCTGATGAGCTTCCTGAACATGAGATACACCTTCCTCGCACTTCCTGGTTTGCCGGAATCCGCGAGTAGTTCTTGGGCTTAAGGCCCATTTTAAAAGAGGACGGCTAACGACCTGTCCTCTTTTTTATTTGCATTGTTTTGACGCAATAAATCTGCTATAATTAAGGTATAAAATGCCTAAAAAAAGCGCCAAAAAAATCTCTCCTAAAAAGGAGAAGAATGGGGGATATACCGCCAAAGACATTTATGTTTTGGAAGGTTTGGCGCCCGTGCGCAAGCGTCCCGGAATGTATATCGGCTCCACGGGCATAGACGGCCTGCACCATTTAATCTGGGAAGTGGTGGACAATTCCGTGGACGAAGCAATGGCGGGATTTGCCAAAAACATCTCGGTAACGCTTTTGCAGGATAATAAAGTAAGAGTGGTGGATGACGGCCGAGGCATTCCCGTTGAGCGTCACGCCCAAACCAAAAAATCGGCGCTTGAGACCGTAATGACGACACTGCACGCTGGCGGAAAATTCGGCGGCGAATCCTATAAAGTGGCCGGAGGATTGCACGGCGTTGGAGTTTCGGTGGTCAACGCGCTTTCCAAATGGCTTGAAGTCAGGGTCTGCCGAGACGGCAATTTGTGGGCGCAGGAATATGTAAAAGGCAAGGCCAAACAGGCCGTTAAAAAAATCGGCAAATGTTCAGGTTCGGGCACGGCCGTGACCTTTGACCCGGATCCGGAAATTTTTTCGGAAATTAAATTTGATTGGTCTAAGGTTTTAACCAGAATGAGGGAACAGGCCTATTTGACTCCCGGACTGAAAATCACGCTTGAAGACAAGCGGGCCAAAGAAACGCGCGAACACCTTAGCCATTCTTTTTATTTTGAAGGCGGCATCCGTTCTTACATTTCTTATTTAAACCGCGGATTAACCGCGCAACACGAAAATATTTTTTATGTTTCCAAAGAAAGCGATGGAGTGATGGTGGAAGTGGCTTTGCAGTATGTTGACGATTTGCAGTCGCGCGAAATAAGTTTTGCCAATAACATCAATACTCCCGACGGCGGAACGCACCTTACCGGATTCAGAACGGCTTTAACCCGAATCCTTAACGATTACGCGCGCAAAAATAATTTTCTGAAAGAGGCCGACGAAAATTTGACGGGCGATGATGTCAGAGACGGGCTTACGGCCGTAATTTCTGTGAAAATCAGAGAGCCGCAATTTGAGGGCCAGACCAAAGCGCGCCTAGGCAGCACCGAAGCGCGAACGGCCGCGGAAACCGTGTTCGGTCAGGCCTTTTCTGATTTTCTTGAGGAGAATCCTTCAGACGCGAGGTCTATTATTGAAAAAGTCCTTTTAGCCATGCGCGCGCGCAAGGCCGCGAAAGCCGCGAAAGACACGGTTTTACGGAAAGGCGCGCTTGATGGTTTAGCGCTTCCCGGCAAATTGGCGGATTGCCAATCAAAAGACGCCGAAGAGTCCGAATTGTTTTTGGTGGAAGGCGATTCGGCCGGGGGCTCGGCCAAGTCCGCCCGAGACCGCAGGACACAGGCCATTTTGCCGTTAAGGGGAAAAATTTTAAATGTTGAGAGGGCGCGTCTTGATAAAATGCTGGCCAATCAGGAAGTTAAGTCGCTGGTGATCGCCTTGGGAGCTGCGGTAGCCGAGGATTTGGATATAACGCGCCTTCGTTACCATAAAATAATTTTAATGACTGACGCCGATGTTGACGGCGCGCATATCAGGACTCTTCTTTTGACGCTTTTTTACCGTTATTTCAAGCCGGTCATAGAACAGGGTTATCTCTACATAGCCCAGCCGCCCTTGTATCGTCTGCAAAAAGGCAAGGAAGTTATTTATGTTTATTCGGATGAGGAAAAAGAAAAATTGCAGAAAGCCAAAGGGCCGGATGGTTTTAATGTCCAGCGGTATAAGGGTCTGGGAGAAATGAATCCGATACAGCTTTGGGAAACCACCATGGATCCGGCGGTCAGAATTCTAAAACTGGTTACGATTGAAGACGCCGAAGAAGCCAACAGGACTTTTGATATTTTAATGGGCGCGGAAGTTGAACCGCGCAAAAACTTCATTCAGTCGCAGGCCAAGTATGTCCAGAATTTGGATGTATAATTATTATTTGGCGTAAAATTATGTCTTCCGGTTTGGTGATCATAGGTCCCGGAAAATCAAACCATACCCGTAAAAAATCTCCGCGCGAGATTTCACGCAGACCTCCCGTTTCCGGATCCTGAAGGTATATTTTATCCGCATCAAGTCCCACCACTACTGACGAGTGGCCGTCGGGCATTTCCGAATCGCGATAGTCGCTTCGCCCGGGAGTGAACCAATTTACGACGACAGGAATTTTTCTTTTTAACCACGATTCAATTTCAGAAAAGTCGGACTCATTTTTAATCTCGGCTTTAAAACCGAATTTACGGGCCGTTTCGGCCATGGCCTCCGCTGAAACGCCGTTATCGGGATCGCGGCCGCAGATTTCGGCCAATTCTTCCTCGCTTTTTTCCAAACCGTAATATTCGAAAATCATTTTTAAGGAAGCCGGACCGCAATATCCGCCGTGAAGCGTTTCCTGAAAGGGTTTTACATTTAGCATTTCCATATTTATATGGTTTTTATCGTAGCATATAAATTGCTTAATTTCGAGGCCCTTGACGAAGATGACGCGTTTGGTATAATAGGAAATAAGCCCCGGTCGGGGGTTTTTTCAAACGGGGTTTTGTCCGCCCTCGGCGGAAAATAAAAATATGGCTTTTTTTCAGCGTCTCGCGGATTATTTAAAATCAACGAAATTGGAAGTTAAAAATGTGAACTGGCCCACGAGGCGGGAGACAATTCGTTTTACTCTGCTGGTTTTGGCGGTCTCCGCGGCGATAGCGGCCTACCTTGGATTTCTGGATTTCATTTTTATTAAAATATTGGAAAAGTTTATTTTGTAAAATTATGGCGAAGCAAACAGGAGAATACGGCAGGAATTGGTATGCGGTGCACACTTATTCCGGATACGAAGACGCGGTGGCGCGCAATTTAAAGCAGCGCGTGGAGTCGCTTGGCTACGAAGACAGAATTTTCAATATCCTCGTTCCCAAAGAAAAAAAGATAAAAATCAAAGGCGGCAAGCGCCGGGTGGAGGAGGAAAAAATTTATCCGGGCTATGTTTTGGTGGAAATGGTCGTAACCGATGATTCCTGGTATGTTGTCCGCAACACCCCCCGCGTTACCGGTTTTGTCGGGTCAGGCATAACTCCCACCCCGCTTTCTAGAGAAGAAGTTGATGTTCTTTTCAAGCGGATGCAGACCGAGGAGCCGAAGTACACTCTGGATGTTTCCGTGGGCGATACGGTGAGAATTAACGACGGGCCGTTTAAAGAATACGAGGGCAAGGTGTCGGAAGTGGATGAAGCCAGGGGTAAAATAAAAGTGCTGGTTTCAATTTTCGGACGAGAAACACCGGTGGAGCTTGATTTTCTGCAAATAAAAAAGTTATAAATGATGGATTATGGCAAAGCCGATTAAAACAATAATTAAGTTGCAAATACCGGCGGGCAAAGCTACGCCCGCGCCTCCGGTTGGACCTGCCCTGGGCCAGCACGGCATTAATATCGGAGAATTCGTAAGCAAGTTTAACGAAGCCACCAAAGACAAGGGCGATAACATTATTCCTGTTGAAATCACGGTTTACGAAGACCGCAGTTTTGATTTTAAATTAAAGACCCCGCCGGCATCCGACTTGCTTAGAAAAGCCGCGGGGATTGAGAAGGGCTCCGGCAATCCTTTGACCGCTAAAGTCGGCAAAGTTACCAAGGCCCAAATCCGCGAAATAGCCGAACAAAAATTAGCCGACCTTAACGCTAACGGTCTTGAAGAGGCCGAAAAAATAATTGCTGGCACCGCCCGTTCAATGGGCATAGAAATAACCGATTAATTGCAAAAAAATTTTGGGGCGTTTAGAATTATAAACAATGTCTGGCGAAAAAAATGGTCACCTGGAACAAATTTACGAACGCTCGCAAAAATTGACCGAGGCGCTTTATCGGGTGACCGATTTATTTTCCGACTCGGAGCCCTTAAAATGGTTTTTGCGCCGCGAGGGTTTGGAAATTTTTGAATCGCTTTTAAAAATCAGGACTTTGCCCCACGGCGACCGGGTCAGGGGATTATCTCAAATATCCGGAAAAATGCGGCTGGCCGTTAAGGTTTTTGAATTGGCCGCCTCTGGCTCTTTTATATCGGAAGCCAATTTCAGGGTATTAAAAAGAGAATATTCCGATTTGGCGGACTATTTAGCCGAACGCCAATATGAGATTCTGCCCGAACCGTCAGCAGAGGGCTTTATCGGACAAAGCGCTATCAGACAATTATCGGACAAAGATAACGGACATAATGCTATAAAATCGTCAGAGGCGGAGCCGGAAGAAATCAGCAACGGTTCAAAGCAGGTCTTGTCTGGAGGCAATGGTAATAACAATAGTAATAGCAATGGCAATGGCGAAAGACGCCAAGAAATCATCTCTTTAATTAAGGAAAAGGATTGGACTAGCGTCGGAGAAATAGCCGAGGTCTTTAAAGGCAGGATAAGCGAAAAAACCTTGCAGCGCGACCTTGTCAGTATGGCCGGCGAAGGCCTTTTGCTTAAGGAAGGAGAAAAAAGGTGGCGAAAGTACAAATTGGCTTCAGAATCCGAGGGTTGACAATCTATACATATTATTTATGCTTTTTTGCCCCGTTGACTACGCGGGGCATTTTTAGTAGCTTAACTAAGTCCCTTTTCAAAACAATTTTACCTCCCAAAGTTATCCACAATTGATTATTTTGCCGGGTTTGAAAAAGGGAATTATACTTTAAAGTAATGCGGAATGTCAGAAATGGGCGTGATTCTGTTTGGTGTGCAGAGCGTATTTAAAAGCCAGACAATGGCTGAAGTTTGCCGTATTTGAAAAGAAAAAACGCGAATTGCAGAACTTTGAAAATTGAATAAAGATACCGAATGGTTGTTCAAAAAAAGACGATAGAAAATTAAACCCAAATTATTGATTTAAACATGGGGCGCAAGAGCCGGTCGATTTAATAAGGGCTCCGCCTCATTTACCGGAATATTTATTAGGTTGTATTGTTTAAATTCGGGAGAAGAAGCTTAACATTGTCGAGGTTAAGCATTAACTCTCTACGATTTTTCTGAATTCGCATCAGCGAGGGAAGAAAAATCTGTTAATAAAAAATTATTTATGAGTAAATTAATTGCAAAACACAGACGATTGACATCAGCTGTCATCTCTGTGTCAACGGCGATTTTGTTGACTGGCACGGCTTTGGTTCCGGTCGCAAGCGCGGCTTTAACTGAAGCCCAAATTCAGTCAATACTTTCGCTCTTGCAGTCGTTTGGCGCGGATCAGGCAGTCGTTGACAATGTCAACTTGTCTCTCCGAGGTCAGGCGACAAGCGGCACTGTTTCAACTGCCGGCAAATGCTCATTCACCCGCGCTCTTACAGTTGGAGTTACGGGAGATGATGTAAAATGCTTGCAGCAATATTTGAACGGAGCCGGATTCGCGGTTGCCTCTTCTGGCGCCGGTTCTGCGGGCAATGAATCAACATATTTCGGTTCATTATCCCAATCAGCCGTTGCTAAATGGCAGGCAGCCAACGGGGTTTCTCCTTCAGTGGGTTACTTTGGCTCTATTTCAATGGCTAAATATGATTCACTGGTAGCCGGAACTCCTTCAACCCCTTCTACGCCGTCAACTCCTTCAACACCGGTTGCGGTTGGAAGCGGTTTAACAGTTATTTCAGGAGTTCAGCCAGTAGCAAGTTTGTTCCCGGTTAATTCAACTCGCGTTCCATTCACGGTTGTGAATTTCGTCGCGTCTTCTGACGGAGATGTGACCGTGGATTCGGTTACAGTTGAGAGAACCGGTCTTGCGCAAGACGCCGCGTTTGCCGAAGTCCTATTAATGGACGATCAGGGAACGCAGGTTGGTCTTGTAAAAACACTAAATTCTGTTCATCAGGTAATTTTGACCGAGGACTTCGTAGTTAAAGCCGGTCAAACCAAAACAATGGTTATTGGTGGAAACGCCCAAACATCCGGAGGCGGATACGGCGGACAAATTGCGTACCTCTCGGTTACTGCGGTTGCCGCAAACGCCACGGTTAATGGCACATTCCCGATTACCGGCGCGGGCCACACGGTTAACGAAACATTAACCATCGGTACCGTTCCGGGACCAGCAAGGGGCTCGTTAGACCCCGGTTCATCCCAGACCAAAGAAGTTGGGACAGCGAACTACACTTTCTCATCTGTTAAATTCACCGCCGGTTCTGCCGAAGATGTTTATATTAAGTACATCAGGTGGTATCAGTCGGGCTCGGTTTCCAAGGACGACTTGGAAAATGTGAAAGTTACCGCAAATGGCAGTGAATATGTTCCTACAGTAAGTTCTGACGGTAAATATTACACCACGACATTTTCAGATAACGGCGGAAAGGGTGTTTTAATGGCGAAAGGATTCTCAAAGGAATTCACCATTAAAGGCGATGTTATAGGCGGTTCGCTAAGAACGATTGACTTTGACATTCAGAAGCGGACAGATGTCGCTTTTGTCGGCGGTCTTTATGGTTACGGTCTTACTCCGCCGTTTGATTCTGCGGCCGCCGCAGCTGACGGCGCGGATTTCAACAACGCGGATGACCCATACTACGATGCCGCTCAAGTAACGGTGTCGGCAGGAACTATGACGGTCTCAGTTAATACCGTCTTAGCGCCGGCTCAAAACATTGCCGAGAACTTGTCTAACCAGGTACTTGGCGCGTTCACCGTTGATGTCAGAGGCGAAGCGATTACGGTCGCGGCGATTCACTTCAATGTCAACTTGGAGGGCACCGGAGCTAATGCTGAAGACGATGTTGACGACATTACCAGTGTTTCCATTTTTGACGAAAACGGTTCGGTTGTCGCGGGACCCGTTGACGGTAATGCCGCGGAAACCAATACCAATGGCGCGGCTGGAACTGCAACCGGTGAGTTGCGATTCGCGGACACCATTACTTTCCCAACCGGTGTTCACTCTTACATTCTTAAAGGAAAGATTGGAACCGATATGGATGATGCTGACACTGTTCAGGCATCCACTACGCCTTCGGCATGGGGAACTGTCAAAGGTCAGTTGACAGGAAGCACTATTACTCCAAGCCCCACTTCGGCTCTTTCTATGAGCTTAATGACGGTTAAGACCGGAGCGTTTACTGTTTCGGTTTCGTCAATTCCGATAGCGCAGACCATAATTCAAGGTGCCCAGCAATTCACTTTTGCCAACTACATTCTTGACACGACTGCGTCAGGCGAAGACCTTCGTCTTGTAAGTTTGCCGGTTGAATACAACATTGCCGGCGGAGCTTCAGCGACAGATCTTACCGGATGCAAGATGTACGACGGTTCAACTGTCGTGAACTCGGCAAACATTAAAAATCCGACAGCCAAGGGCTCTTCAACCAGTTTTATCTTTGACGGCTCGGGTTTGACACTTGCTAAGGGGACATCAAAATCCTTGGCGCTTAAATGCAATGTTTCGGCTTCCGCTGCTTCAGCTGCCGAATTTTACTGGGGCATTGATGCCGCCGAAGATACCAACTTTACTGGAGTTACCGGACTTACCAGCGGTCAGACGATTGTTGAGGTCTTTACCGGCTCTATCGGTCAAAAAATGACGGTTGCCACCGGAGGAACCTTATCTGCTGTAAAAGACGCTAACAGCCCGGGCTACAAGATCATAACTGCCGGTTCAACCGGAGTTGAATTGGCAAGGTACCGCTTTAGCGCCTCAAACGAGGATATTGACCTCCGACAAGTCGCGCTTAATCTTACCAACACTGCTTCAAACGCTCCGTCTGATTTGGTAGGACGCAAAGTTACTTTGTGGGATACTTCTGGAAATCAGGTGGGAGAAGCCGTATTCCCGTCCAGCGACAACGCGACTTCAAGCTCTATCTCCAACTTCGTAATTCCGAAAGACGGCTCCAAAGTGATGATTGTTAAAGGCGATATCGGCGCGATTACGAATTCAGGGCCGATTACCGCTTCCGGAGAATTCCTTCAAGTTGACTACGATGGCAGCAACAACGGAACAAACGGAAACTACGGAGTTGGCATAGCGTCGGGAAATAACATTACCCCGTCATCCGGAGACACAGCTGTTTCGGGTGTTCGCATCCATAAGGCGTACCCGTCATTCGCTAAACTGTCTGTTCCAAGCGCCGCTTTGATTGTCGGAAATGAAGCCAGCAAATCCTTGTATCGCTTTAGCGTAACCGCGAATGGCGGAGATGTGGCGCTTTACAAGTGGACATTCGTTGTTGGTTCGTCATCTGTAACGGCTACAACTTCCACTTACGGATTGTATGTCTACACCGATTCCGCTTTTTCAGCGGTTGATTCATCTTTCACAACTGACGGATTGGTCAACTATGGAAACTGCGTAAACGGACGGCCGCTTATTACCGAAACATCAAAGACCCCAAGCGCGCATGACAGCCCTCTGACGATCAATGTTTATCCTGACGCCGGAACTACCACATGCGGCGCGACAACCACTCTCACGATTCCAGCGGGCGCCACGAGATACTTTGACCTTACGGCAACTGTTGCGAACGTAGAGTCAATAACAGGCGTTGAGACAATCAGTATGCGCTTGGATGGAGACGCGGCTTACCCGGCTGTGTTGACCACAAAGATTAATGGCAATATGTTCCCGGCCGCCGATGTTGATACGGAAACCACGCATAAGGACTTTATCTGGTCTCCGCGCTCAACTTCAACCTCTGCTTCAAAGCAGGATGTTGACTTCACGAACGGTTACGGTATCCCGGGCTTGCCAGGAACATTTATGTCGATTAACTACTTCACCAGCCCCAACTAATCAATCCTTGTGGATTAGCTAAGGCAAGAGCCCAACGGCTCGGAAAAACCCCCCTTTTGGGGGGTTTTTCCTTTATGTGATTTTTTCTTTATGTTATGTGGTTTTTCCTTTGGTTTGCCAATTTGCCAATAGCTTTTGCCAAGAGCTAAGCTCTGACCAACTGTTGATAACTGGTCAGAGCTTAGCTCTTGGCATAGTTGACTTTTAAGGGAACGCTAGTAAAATAAATTATTATGCCTTTTTTCAAACAAAGATATTTTTTAGGTTTATTATTGTTTTTGGCTTTTTTAGTGGCAGGTTATTTTATTTGGCAGGATTCTTTTCCTCGTAAAACGGAAGAAGTTTCTGATGTGACGGGGGGTTTGAAGCCGGAAATTAAAACAGAAGAAGGGATCGGAGTTAAGCTCGGAGGCGATATTTCGGGCGCTATTATAGAAAAGATTGAGCTTAAAATCCCTGATTTGGATAGGCCGATTGAGGTTTCGCTTGATTTGGACGGAGACGAGCTTCAAAAAATGATTTTAGAAATTCAGCAACTGTCAAATTCACTTAAAAGGGATTACGATTTTGTTGACGAGTGGCTTCAGTTGGGGATTTTACGAAAAACGATAGGCGACTACGAAGGCGCGCTAGAGGCATGGAATTTTGCCGGTGTTATTCGTCCAAACGCGGCCACTTCATTTTTAAATTCCGCCGACCTTTACGCTTTTTATATTAAAGACCGAAAAAAAGCCGAGGAAAGTTTTCTTAAGGCAATTAAAGCCGAGCCGTCAGGAGGTTTTGCTTATTTTCAAACCGCTGGTTTTTATCGCGATGTTTTGAAAGATTTGGTTAAGGCAAGAAACATTTTAGAACAAGGTATCTCCGCCGGCGCCGACTCCACCGGCGACCTCCAGGGTCTTCTAAATTCACTATAGTAAGCACCAAAAGCCAAGAGCTAAGCTCTGACCAAGCTGTGGATAACTGGTCAGAGCTTAGCTCTTGGAGTATGATAAACTATTTTGATGAGATTAGTGCCATTTATAGAGGGGGAGTATTACCATGTTTTTAATCGCGGCGTGGATAAAAAGATCATTTTTACGGATGATAGCGACAGATTACGGTTTATACTTTCGCTTTATGGTCTGAACGATGATTCTGGACGCCCGATGCGTTTTGACCGTCTTCCTGACAAGAGCTTAGCTCTTGTCAGCAGAGACGGAGATGTTTTGGTGGAAATAGTTGCTTGGTGTCTTATGCCAACGCATTTCCATCTTTTATTAAAAGAGGCACAAAAAGGAGGCATTAGTACTTTTTTACATCGGCTTCAAACGAGTTATGCTCTTTATTTTAATACGAAGTATAATCGCACCGGTTCATTATTTGGTGGAACATTTAAGGCCATTCTTTCTGCAGATGACGTCCAATTTACTCACGCAAGTCGTTATGTCCATTTAAATTCACTGGAACTTTTTGACCCGATGTGGAAAGAGCGTGGATATGTTGAGGATAAATTGGGGGCAGAGAAGTTTTTGAAAGAGTATAAATGGTCTAGTTTGCCTGATTATTTAGGACACAAGACGGGTTTATCATCAATAGTTGATAATAAACCTATAATGGAGTATTTTGATAACAATATTGAAGATTATTGGAAATTTATAACGGATTGGTCAGAGCTAAGCTCTTGCCAATCATGACAAGAGCTTAGCTCTGACCAGATGGGTATTTTTATGATAAATAAGACATCTTTAAAATTTATTGGGGGGTTTGTGATGATTGTTGCGCTTGCGATGGGCGGGCTTTATGCGCTAAATTATTATTTTAGCCCGGAGCAGAAAGCAATTCGTTATTACAAAAATCTGGAAAGGCAATATGCAGAGGATACTTACGGAGGCAAAACTCCGGAGGAAACTTTGCAATTATTTATTGATGCCCTTAAAGCGGGTGATATAGAATTGGCGAGCAAATATTTTGTGGTGGATAAACAGGGGGAGTGGTTAAGCAATATGGAAAAAGTCAAGTCCAATAATAATTTAGATGCAATGATTCTAGACATTTTGCGAGCTGAAAAATCTAAAGAAGAAAGAGACAGAGCACTTTTTGTTGTTACGAATAAGGAGAATATAGTTTCTCTAATAATAAGTATTGGCAAAAACAATAAAAATGGCATATGGAAAATTATAGATATGTAAAAAAGGCCATGATTTTTTCAACCGCGGTCACAATTCTTTTATTGTGGCCTATTTTTTTATTGGCTTATAGCGACCAAACAACGCACCCGGCTTTAACTCGAGAAACCGTTAATTTTTTTAATCTGAACTTTACGGAATTGTCATTTACCGATGCGGAAAAAGAGTTGATAAAACAAGGAAGCATTGACGAAGACGCCGCGCCCCGCTGGCTGCGTCATTTTTACGACCCTGTTTATGAAAGGGGACTTTGGGGACAGTTAAGTTCAAAAGAATGGGCTGGGGCCACTTTTGACCAGGCGGGTTTTGCTTCAGTCGGCCTTGGTGAAGTAAAAGAGCTGTATTCTGCTGACTCTGATTATTCCTGGGAGCGCGCGATTTATGAATACGCGTGGGGCGATAAGGAGAGGGGATTAAAAACACTTGGGCACATTTTACATTTAATTCAGGATGCAAGCGTTCCCGACCACACTCGTAATGATCCGCATCCGCCGGTTTTGGATTTGGGAAGTCCGTATGAAGCATGGACAAAACAATTTGATGTTCAGAATATAGACATAGTTTCAAAGTTAAAAGGTCAAAGACCGGTTATTTTTACAAATTTGGATGATTATTTTTATAATTTAGCCAAATATTCAAATAATAATTTTTTTAGTAAGGATACTATATTTGATAAAAATTATTTATCGCCATCCGTGATTAAAAAAGAAAAAATAATTTTAAGTGACGGTAAACTTTATATTTTTGGTGTTTCCGAAGATAATCTAGGGAATATTATTAAATTAGTTGTATTGCCGGAGACATCTGATTGGCAGAAGGATTTTTCGGAAAATAATAAACCTACACTTGAAGATACGGACTACATCGTATTATCTAATTACTGGTCTCGTCTTTCCAAACAAGCTGTTTTGCACGGGGCGGGCGTCATAAAACTATTTTTTGACGAAATTGAGAAAGAAAAAGAAACAAAAGTTTTATACAACAAAAATAAAACCTGGGCGCAGAAAATTTTTGATAATACAAAAAATAAAATTTTTAGTTTTGCTGCCACATTTTACGGTTCAAGCGTAACGTCGGCAGATTTAGAAGACGATTTGGAAGTTCGACTTCCAAGCGGACAGAAAGCGGTTGTTGCTACGCAGATTTTAGGTGGAGGGGTCGAAGAGGTTGAAAAGGATGAAACGAGAGAGGAGGTAGAAAGAAACGAGGATGTAGAGGTGGCTGAAAGTGAAGAGGGGGTTGAGGTGAAGGGGATTGAAGTGGTTGATGTTGAAACCGAAGGGGTTGAAGGGGGCGAAGAGAATAGTGGCAAGAAAAAAGCGGCGGAAAATAATGGCATTCGTGACCAATACGGTTTGGTCGCGCTTCCTTCGGGAGGGGGCGCCATTGGCGGAGGAGGTTCGGCCAACTTGGCTTCACCGGAACCGGAGCCGGAAGAGCCGGCTGATACAACTTCACCCGACTTAAATTTTTCAATAATAGAATGCGCAAACTCGTTCTCGTCAGGATGCCTTTCAACTTCAACTGCGGCAACCTTGCAATGGTCGTCAACGGCCGAAGACCTCGCAAGCTACGAATTAAATTGCGAAACAAACGGCGCGTCTTGCGTCGGTTTTCCAAAAACATTCGGCGCGACTTCAAGCGTTGAAACATCGGAACTTTTAAACGATTTCACGGCATACACTTTCACGGTTAAGGCCGCCGACGCGGCAGGCAATCAAATAGAAAAATCAAAAACCATAGAAACCGCCTCCCTTCCGGTAGTCATAAACGAAATCGCCTGGATGGGCACGGCGTCATCAACCGAAGACGAATGGCTTGAATTGAAGAACAATTCGGCGCAAAACATTGATTTTGCCGGCTTGTGGATTTTAAGAGCCGAGGATAACACTCCGTCAATAACTTTAACCGGCACAATTTCCGCGGGAGGATATTATCTTTTGGAGCGGAAAGACAACTTGACCGTAAGCGATGTCGCCGCAGATCAGACGCCATACGGCAATGACGGCGCAAGTTGGGCGCTGAATAACGGCGGCGAGCGCCTGTTTCTTGAGCGCGTTATAAGCGGCGCGACCACGACCATTGATGAGGTCGCAAATTGTTCTAATTGGTGCGCGGGCGATAATACTGCCAAAAAAACAATGGAGCGCGTTGATTCCAAAGCCGCGGGTACAAGTGCTGCAAACTGGGCTACCGCCGTCGGCGAATTTATTTTAAACGGCGTTGATGCTTCGGGTCAGCAAATAAAAGGCACGCCAAAATCAAAAAACAGCGTCAGTTTTTTGGTAAGCGTTCAGACAACAATTTCTTCCGACAAAACTCTTACCAAACAAAATTCCCCGTATCTTATCGGCCGTGATGACATAACTGTCGCGGCGGGCTCAACTCTAACAATTGAGCCGGGAGTAGTGATAAAATTCGTTACGCCGAGCGAACCCTCGCTTATAATTTCAGGAAAAATTATCGCCGATGGCACGGCGGCCAGTCCCATTGTTTTTACCGCCTTTGAAGACGATGATTACGGCGGAGACATGAACGGTGATGGAATATGCGATCCGTCAAACGCTTCCTCAACCGCTGTCTGTCCCGTAGCGGGCAGCTGGCAGCAGATTTTAATTCAATCAACCAGCCAGAATTCCTCATTTGCCAACGCCATTATTCGCTATGGCGGCAGATGGTTTTCAAATTCCACTTATAAAGCGATGGTCGCAGTTGATAATACGAACGCGACTTTTGACGCCGTTACCGTTGAATATTCAAACGGCCACGGGCTTTTACTTCAGCAGAATTCGGTAAGCTCCGTTTCAAATAATTCTATTTTTAGAAACAGCACAAATTCCGATTCCGGTCTTAGTCCGGGAGCGGCGGGCTTAAGAGTTGCGGGCGGCTCGCCGACCATCAGCGGAAATACTTTTGAAAATAATCGTTATGGGATTTACATTTCATCCGCGCCGCAAGCAATCATTTCTTCAAATACTTTTAACAATAATTCTGTTTCGGCCGTTGAAAGTTCGGGCGCAGTCGCCTCATTCAGCGCAAATAGCGGCTCCGGAAACGCGTTTAACGCCGTAGTTCTTACGGGTGACATAACTTCAAGCGCGGTCGGAACGACGACTCTTAAATCCAATTCGCTTGCGTATCTGATTAAAAATGAAGTTAATGTGCTTGCCAGCACAACCCTGGCTTTTGAGCCGCAGATTGTCGTGAAGGGACACGCCGATTTTAATAATGCCGCCGGAAAGTTAACAATCAAAAACGGCGGGAAAATATTCTCCAACAATTCAAGCGCGTCCGATCTTATTTTTACTTCGCTTTATGACGACAGCGCGGGCGGAAATACCGACAATGCCGTAAACATTCCGCTGGCGGGCGACTGGTATGGAATCGTGATTGAAGACGGCGGCATTTTGGATATGCGGGGTTTTACTTTGCGCTACGCCGGCGGAAAGACGACCGGTGTTAACACGGATAATAAAGCCGGCCTTTGGATTGCGGCCGACGCGGCTAAAATTGATACGGCTGTCATAGAAAATAATTTCCAAAACGGAATTCGTTTCGCGCCGACCGCCAATTTGTTTTCCGTTAAAAATACAACGATACGTAACCACACCCAGAAAGTCACGGATAACGCTGCGGGATTAAGAGTCGTCGGCGCCGACGGAACTCTGGAAAACATGACTTTTTCCGGAAATGAAAAAGATATCGCGGCTTCAAGCGGTTATTCTATTGATCTTACGAATTGCAATTGCGGCGGTATAATCACTGATCCGGACCCGTTATAATCTTTACTTTTTTACGCCGCTCAATTAGGATAAGCGAGGTTGTTTTTTATATGAAAGAAAGGAGGCAGTGGTGCTTCAAATCCCGCATTACAAAGTGCGAAAATTAAGACCGGTTCTTGATTTTCCCGCTGACGAATTTGGCCCGGAAGCCGTGTATGAAGTTTTCAATCCTCGTAAATCAGCCAAACAAGAAAAAATCGGCTGGCTTGTCGTTGATAACACCTGGCGCAGTCCTACTGGCACCGGCAAGGGCGGTACGGCAATGTATGCCGGATGCGATCTCTCGGTTACTTTGCAAAAGGGCCGTGTTATGACCTGGAAGCAGGTTTTTTGCGTGCCTATCGGCGAGAAACCGGAATATAGTCCATGGGGCGGCGCAAAAGGCGGAATTGATTTTGATTCAAAACATCCTGATGCTGAAAAAGTTTTACGCGGCTGGGCGCGAGCGTTGTATAATGCCGGTCTCATCCCTAAAAAATACATATTCGGCCTTGATGTTGGTCTTGCCGAATGGGCAACGCGCGCGGTTGTGGAAGAATTGAATGATCCGCTTGTCTCAACGGGCAAGCCGCGGGATCTCGGCGGAATTCCGTATGATGAGATGGGAATTACCGGTGTTGCTTCTATTGAAGCGCTGATCGCGATGTGTGAATACGCGGGCGTTGAATTTCATTCTTCAAAAACGACTATGGCTATTCAAGGTTTTGGCGCAGTCGGTCAGGGATTTATGAAGGGGCTTAAGGAGTTTCGCGTCGGCGAGCGGCCGACAGTAACTATTATTGCCGACCCAAGATTCGGAGGAGTAATTCAGTGTCATTTCATTGCCGGAGGTTTCGAACCAGTCGGAACTCTTGACCATATCTCGCGCTGCCGTGATCTTCGCGGATATTCGTTTGCGACCGGTCGTTTGAATCCCGGCGAAGAACTTTTTGCCGATGTTGACATACTAGCGCTAGCCTCAAGCGAGACGCGCCAGATTCGTGAGGATAATGTAGGAAAAATTCGCGCTCGGGTAATTTTACAGGGAGCAAATCTCGGAGTGACGGAACCGGCTGAGCGGGCGCTTTGGGAAAGAGGGAAAATTACCGTTCCGGATTTTGTCGTTAATGCCGGCGCTTCGGCCTCGGTTTATGTGGAATACGCGGGCGGCGCGCCGGAAGAGGGTTTGGCTTATGCCAAGCGGGTTGTCGGGCATAATACCCGTTTTGTTCTTGAAAAAGCGAAACAGACCGGCCGCGATTCGCGCTCCATCGCGCTTGAGATTGCAAAAAGGGAAGTGTGGAGAGCTCGTCCGCCGCGTCACATTGAACGAGCCATCCTATCTTAATTTTTGAAAATAGCGACCTATTTTTTCCGGTCGCTTTTTTGTTTAAAATATAAATATACATATGAATAAAAAGAAAAAGGCCGCGGAAATTTTGCGTCGGCTTAAAAAATTTTACCCCGGCGCCAAAATCCGGCTTAATTATGGCAACCATATCCAGCTTTTGGTCGCGGTAATACTTTCGGCGCAATGCACGGATAAAAAAGTTAACGAGGTAACGGAAAAACTTTTCAAAAAATATAAAACCGCTCGCGATTTCGCCTGCGCCAATCGCGCGCGGTTTGAACAAGAAATAAAATCAACCGGATTTTATAGAGCCAAAGCCAAGAGCATAATGGGCGCTGCAAAAATCATTGATGAAAAATACGGCGGAAAACTTCCAAAGAGCATGGCCGAGATGGTCAAACTTCCGGGCGTGGGACGGAAGACCGCAAACATTGTTTTGGGCAACGCCTACGGAATTGTTGATGGCATTGCGGTTGACACTCATGTTCGCCAATTCGCCAATTACTGCGGATTATCAAGCCATCATGACCCCGTAAAAATTGAGCAGGATTTGATGGAATTATTCCAGAAAAAAGATTGGTTTAAGTTGACCTATATGATTATTGAATACAATAGAGCAATGAAAAATAAAGCGAATCGCGAAAAAGCGGGAGCGATTTTGAAGGACATTTGCCCTGGAGCGCCCCGTTAGAACGGGGCAAGCCCCGCTAGAACGGGGCAAGCCGGATTGACGCCGGCACAAA
>CAZNNT010000005.1:0-6510 GCA_964574495.1 uncultured Candidatus Saccharibacteria bacterium | reverse complement strand
TAGAACGGGGCAAGCCCCGCTAGAACGGGGCAAGCCGGATTGACGCCGGCACAAATCTATATTAACTTTTCTTCAGAGTAGTTTCCCACCTTCATTTAAGGAGGAAAAATGGAAAAAGGGCAGGCAGTAGGGAGATTCGTGCTTATCGGAAGAGTTATTCATGATACCGAAGGATTGCGCGAGCCATACGTGGGCGTGCCTTTTAATGACCTTGGTCTTCTTCGCGGTTGGGCGGTTTTGGAAGTTATGGAGGCCAGAGGACGAAAGATTTTTCACTGGCTAGACCATTTTCAACGCCTTCAACATTCTGCAAGAGAAGCAATTATAGACCTTTCAAAAATTGAAGTTATCGCAAGCGACGATTTGGAAGCGCGGCTCGGCGAACTGCTTGAAAAAAACGGCTTTGAAGAATCGATTGTCCATCTTCATTGCACGGCCGGTAAAACTTTAGACGGCTGGAATCCGATTGGTTCACCATTGTTATATGCCCGTGTTTTTCGCCTGAAAAGAAAAGAAGGTTTCGCGCGTCTGGCGACGCGAAAATTTGAAAGGCAGTTGGCTAGCGTAAAAAGGCCGGATTATTTTTTCGGAGCGAAGGAACGATTTTCAGTGTCACAGCCGGACTCGGAAGGAAAAATTCCCTACCATGATATTTTGTATTTATGGCCGGACGAGGAAATACTTGAGACGACCGGTTCAAATGTTTGTTTTGTGCTTAAGGATGGAAGGGTGATCGCGCCGCCGCTTTATGACGGCCGTAATAATCCGCAAGTGCTCGACGGCATTACTTTGAAAGTGGTTTTTGAACTTGCGGAAAATGACAGTAAAAGATCTTTTTTGGTTGTGATGAGGCAAATGTCCGTTTGTTATCTTAGGCTGGCCGCGGGAGAACTGGACGGCGCACTCATGACTTCTACAACCGGAGTTATCCCCATTGAAAAAATAGACGACCTTGAAATTCCGGTTGGTCCCTTGACCCTGAAACTGCAGCAGATGTTTAATAAATATCGCGAGGATTATTACGCGAGCCGTAGCTAATATTTTTTCCCGTTGCCCAAAGCGACGGGATTTTTTTGCCTATACATATTGTTATATTTTGTTATGCTTATAAGAGGACCCTCTTTTTTTTAGGAGACGAAGAATGGCTACAATGATAACCAACGAGTGCATCAACTGCGGAGTCTGCGAGCCGGAATGTCCCAATGAGGCCATCAGCGAAGGCGAAGATATTTATGTGATTGACCCGAATCTTTGCACCGAATGCGTGGGTTTTCACGACGAGGAGCAATGCGCGGTGGTTTGTCCGGTTGACTGTTGCGTGGCCGATCCGAATAATGAGGAAACCGAGGAAGTTCTTTTGGCCCGCGCGAGAGCCTTTCCGCACGGCACAGATATTCCTCCTGACCCCATTCCTCCGGCACTTTCCCGATTCCGGAAGCAATAAGCCCAATTTCAGCCCTCTCGCAAGAGGGCTTTTTACATACTTGACTATATTTTTCTTCGCGCTATACTGGATTGGTAAGCCGTAGAAAGCAGGCATGAATACTCTAAGTCCTGTCGAGGTTGATTCTGCGGCATTCGTCGTGGAATTTTTATTTGTATGGCCATAACAAGAGCAAAAAAAGAAGAAATAATAAAGGATTTGCATCAAAAAGCCGAGAAATCAAAAATGGCCGTTTTTCTTAATTTTCATGATTTGGCGGCAAGCGATATGACGCGTCTGCGAAAAGAATTTCTGGGCGCCGGAGCGGACTTGAAAGTCGCTAAAAAAACCCTGCTGAAACGGGTTTTGGGAGCTTTCGGCTATGCCGGAGAACTGCCGGCTTTGGATGGCGAAGCGGCGGTTGCCTTTATTTATGAGGAGTCGCCCGAGGTTGCCAAAATAGTCAGGAATTTTTCCAAAAGCCATAAAGGATTAAAGATTTTAGGCGGAATTTTTGGCGGGAAATATGTTTTGGCCGATTTTATTGAACGGTTGGCAACTCTTCCGTCACGGGAAGCGCTTATAGCGCAAACCGTATATCTTATCGGTTATCCGCTTCGCGGCTTGGTTGGAGTCGCAAGCGGTCCAATTAGAAATTTGGTCGGAATTATTAATCAATTAGCAAATAAAAAATAATATGTCTGAAGAAAATAAAAATGTTGAGGTGCCGGAAAAATTCAAGAACTTGGTTGCGAGTATTGAAACAATGAGCGTTATGGATTTAGCCGAGCTTGTAAAAGTTTTGGAAGATAAATTCGGAGTGTCAGCCGCCGTTATGGCGCCGGCCGCAGCTTCCGGAGCAGTCGCGGGAGCCGAAGCCGCAGCCGCTGAAAAAACCTCATTTACGGTAGAATTAAAAGACGCGGGCGCGCAGAAAATTCAGGTGATTAAAGTCGTGCGCGAAGCGCTTGGTTTGGGCCTGAAAGAGGCCAAGGACTTGGTTGACGCGGCCCCGAAAGTGGTTAAGGAAAATATAAAGAAAGAAGAAGCCGAAGAGCTCAAAAAGAAATTTGAGGAGGCCGGCGCAAAAGTCGAACTCAAGTAGCGAGCTCGCAGCCGTTAATTTTTAGCTGATGGAAATTCAGTTGGGTTATTTGACCCTAAAAGCTAAAAGCTATAAGCTAAAAGCTATATTATGGATATTTTAGCCGAACTGTTCTCCTCGCAGGCGTTAGTTAAAATAATGCGTTTGTTTTTAATGAATGCCGAAGAGGTTCTTGAGTCGCGCGACATAAGCCGGAGAACTAAACTCAACATACGAAAAGCAAATTACGAAATCGGCCTTTTGAGAAAAATCGGTTTCATCAAGCCGTCAACGAAAGAAATAGAAATTGAATTTAAAAATAAAAAGCCCAAGCATAAAAAAGTAAGGGGCTGGATTTTGGACCAGGATTTCGCGCTCCTGCATCAGCTTCGTGGCTTGATTCTCAATTCCGCTCCGATAGGCAAAGATGTCTTGCTTAAAAAATTTAAGGCGCTCGGTTCAAAACTAAAATTGGTGGTGCTCTCGGGGATATTTCTGGACAACGATTCGTCGCGCCTGGATGTTTTGGTGATAGGGGATTCAATAAGCCGCGCTAAGCTTGAGAGTATTTTGAGTTCAATTGAATCGGTTATCGGCAAAGAACTCAAATACGCCCTTTTTTCTGCGGACGAGTTTAAATATCGGATGGGTATGTACGACCATTTTTTGCGCGAGATTTTTGACCATCCGCACGAGAAACTCCTTGATAAGTTGAATGTTTAAAACTAGCCGACACTTAGTGTCGGCTAGTTTTTGGGCGGTTGGTTTAATGGTAAAACGCTGCATTCACATTGCAGAGAGCATAGGTTCGATCCCTATACCGCCCACTTGACAGACGATAGTTTATTTGCTACAATATTGAAGTATTCTTGAGTTCTTTAACTCTGTGTAGGAATCGCCGTAAAACCGAGTTTTTACCACCAGAAAGGGAGGAAATATGAAGCTTTTGACACTTTGGCTGATTGACAAAAACATCCCCCTCTCGTTGTGGCGAAAAAAGGAGGAGGATTTTTCAGGGAGTGATTCGTGCGGTGTAGTTTTTGAAGGTTGGAACGCGGGGAAAGAGTTAAAAAATGTGGTCGCGATTATCGTCAATTCGATGTCGCATCACGCCGCGGTTGAGCTCGTTGCTCGAGAATGGGATTCTTTTCCATCCATTCTGCGTATGAGGCTCACTCAGGAGCTGAATGCGGCGAATGGTACCCGATCGGGCAACAAGACCAAAGGGATTCTTCGTCTCAACGAAAAGTTGGGAGGCAGGGTCCTTTCTAAGGTTGACGACAGGTTAACCGACAGAGATTTGCGAGTTATCGACGGACGGATAATTTCGCGTCAACGGCCAGTGAATCCGGCAGTTGCAGGGGCAATGCGGGCTCACGGCGCTTTTACATTGCCGTCGGACTTCGATAAGATGTCCCCGGCTGCAAAACGCAAAATCCGGAAGCAGCAAGCCGCAGACCGTCGGCGCGACCGTCCGGGAAAAAAGAAATAGAGGTTATCCGGGCGGTCCAAAAATCACAACCAACTAAAAGGAGGAAGAGCAATGAGTCTTTTGAGTCAGGTCGTGGCGACATCGAAGCCAGTTGTCGCCGAGTGCGGCGGGTGCGGAGAGCAGGAGAACGGTTTCTGCAAGCGCTACCCCGACCCCGGTGCGCGGTGGGCTTTTTTCGGCCACTGTCCGATGCATACCGGCCTGTTGGAAAAGTCGAGGAAAGCCGCCGCGGAGCAGGCGGCGGGGAAGCCGGTGAACCCCATCAAGGCCGCAAAGCGCGCCATGGGCAAAAAGTAGTCGCGTGGTCGTCGCAGAAAGGAGAAAAGCCGTATGAAAAAGAGGTGCGCCCTCTGTGGGCATTTCGTCGGCGGAGGAGGAGATCGTCATGCCGTCGGCAGTTGTCCTCCAACAAAAAAAGGCGGGGACAGCGCGCGCGCGAGGAGGAAGCGCGCGCTGAGGAGAAAGGCGAAGCAAGCAACCTCCTCTCCGAAACGGGGGGTGACTGTCGCCGGAATCAAAAAAAAGAAGCACAAAGGGAAGTGAAGTTTACCCCGTCGTTTCGCTAGCCAGCGGAACGACGGGTTTTTTATTTGACACAAGTCAGACTTGTGTAAATTGAGGTTCACAAGTTATCCACACTTTATTAAGGCCGGAGAAAATCGGCTCAAAATATGGTATAATACAAGCATCCTTGAATAAGGGATAAAAAAGTCAAAATTTTACGCTTTGAAGCCGAAAAAGGTCGAAATTCTTCGGTTTTAAAGCAAATTTATAAACTAGTTAACTCCTAAATTAATAAATTTAATTATGTTATTACAAACTTGGGGTGATGTACTTTTGGCTTCGCTCCAGCAATTATGGGTGGGCGTAGCTTCTTTTGTGCCGCAGCTCATTGTGGCTTTAGTCATATTCATTATAGGTTGGGTCATCGCGGTCGCTCTTGAAGGAGTGGTTTCGCAGATTTTCAGGGCTCTTAAAGTTGACCGAGCCCTTCAGGGTTTGGGTATAGAGTCGCCTTTGGCCAGAGCCGGCCTTCGATTGGACTCCGGAAAGTTTGTCGGAGTTTTGGTTAAGTGGTTTTTTATTCTGGTATTTTTGGTGGCTGCTTTGGATGTTTTGGGCTTGAAAGAAGTCAATGTCTTTTTGGCTCAAATTGTTTTGGTTTATCTGCCCAATGTCATAGCTGCCGCGCTAATCTTGGTTGTGGCCGCGGTTATAGCCGATGTCATTAGAGGCGTTGTAGTCAGTTCAGCCAAAGCCGCGCATCTGCCTTCGGCCGGATTTTTGGGAGGCGTTGCCAAATGGGCCGTCTGGATTTTTGCGATTCTCGCGGCTCTCTTTCAATTGGGCATTGCCGGCGTCTTTGTTCAGACGCTCTTTACCGGCTTTGTCGCCGCGCTGTCTCTGGCTCTCGGTTTGGCATTTGGTTTGGGCAGTAAAGACGCGGCAGCCAGATTTGTGGAGCGGCTTCGTTCGGACATTTCAGACAACAGGTAATTTATTGGAGACTGTATTCAAGAAAATCCCCCGCAACTGCGGGGGATTTTTCTTTTGTTCGTTGGCCGCTTGACACGCTTTTTGCGGGGTATATAATGGAGATACAAATGATAAACCAGTTAATATATCCACAAAAAGAAGGCGGCGGAGGTTTTTAGCGTTTAATTCGGTTGCTCTTCAGCAGACCCGCCTTCAGAAGGCGGTTTTTCATTTGCGCGGATAGTTTTTTGAAAAGTAAATAGGGTCAACCCCGCAGTAGAAATCGGACTGCTCGCAAAAGCGAGCGGAATAATATTTGTCCGATTTTCACTACGGGGTAAATAAGTCTAATTAACCCCGCCACACATTGAATTTGTTTAATGAAAGGCGGGGTGAAAAAGTATCAAAACACCGGGATAGGACAATAAGAGCGTATGGTGGATGCCTTGGCTTGAAATGACGATGAAGGACGTGGCGTGCCTGCGATAAGCCTCGGGGAGGTGGCGAGCAACCTTTGAACCGGGGATGTCCGAATGGGGAAACCTTTTTCGGTAAAACCGAAAAAGCCCTGTCGTATGACAGGGCGGCAAACCCAGGGAAGTAAAACATTTCAGTACCTGGAGGAAAAGAAAAAAACGCGTATCTCACTATCGTTCGATACAAAATTTCTAATTAACCTAATTGATCTAATTAACCTAATTTTTAGGGCAATTAGAAATTAGAATAATTGGTCATTGCGACGAGCGATAGCGAGATCGCCCATTCCCCTAGTAGCGGCGAGCGAAAAGGGAAGAGCCCAAACTTAACTAGTGAACTAGTTTACTAGTCAACTAGTTAGGGGTTGTAAGTACGGTTCGTTTGGGAGCAATCCCAAGGAGAGTTAATAAAATAGGACTTCGTTAGGAGAATCGGCTGGAAAGCCGGGCCATAGCGGGTAATAGCCCCGTATTCAAAAACGGTCTTATGCTCTCTGAATCGTTACTTGAGTACTTCGACGCATGAATGGGTCGGAGGAAACCGGGAGAACTAACTCCC
>CAZNNT010000004.1:0-34206 GCA_964574495.1 uncultured Candidatus Saccharibacteria bacterium | reverse complement strand
ATATCGCTTCAGCAAGCTCTTTGTGAAAAAGATCGCCAAGGCGCTCGGCCTTAGAAATTAGGTTTTCTCCCTCCATAATATCCAGGGTCTTAAGAGCGCAGGCGCTGCAAAAAGCATCTCCGCCCCAGGTATTTGAATAAAGTCCGCCTTCGGGCCAACAGACATCGGCCCGCATTATCGTAACGCCTATTTTCGCCCCGCTGCCCAAGGCCTTAGCCATACAAATGATATCGGGATTAACGCCAAAATGTTCCGCGGCAAACCATTTTCCGGTGCGGCTGAAGGTCTGCACTTCGTCATCCACCAGCAAAATATTGTTCGGAACAATAATTTCTTCCATCAAGGCCTCGAAGGCGTCGCGACTCGTAAAGCGGATTCCGCCTTCTCCCTGAATGGGCTCCCAAAAAAGCGCGGCTACCTCATTCAGATTTACGGTCGCAAGCTGCCTTTTTACATGTTTCATAAAAGTAAGAGGATTACCCATTTCCGTCTCTGCCTCCGGAAATGGCAGATGAATCACCGGAAACGCCGGATAAGAAAATTTAGTGACATGTTTTCGGCTCGTCAAAGTCCTAGCCCCGTAGGTGCGGCCATGAAAGGCCTTCTCAAAAGCCATCATTATCGGAGTCCGGCGATAGATCTGGGCGGCGCGAATCGCGGCCTCAACCGATTCAGTGCCGGAAGAGCAGAAGAAAATCTTTTTATCAAAACCGCCCGGAGAAAGAGCAATCAACCTTTCGGCTAATTTCACCGATTCGTAATTCAGATATTCGTTTGCTCCGAATCCGAAACGAACATCGGCTTTGACCTGCTCAATTTCAAGACGCCTGTGGCCGATACTGAAAACGCCGGGGCCGGAATTAGCGTCAAAATATAAATTGCCGTCTTCGCCCATAATCCAACAAGGAGGCGTTCCCAGCGGCGTTATGCCGGGCACGAACGAAAAATTTTGAGTTGTGGGCGCAATAATTTTCTTAGATGTCTCAATAATTTTTTCCGGCGTATACCGAATCGGATTTCCATTTTCAGCCATCTTTCTCTCCTTCTTTTCAAGTTTCTTTTCCCTTTCCAAATCTAGCATTGAAAAGGCAAAAGTCAATTGGTAATATGTATTTATGCGTTATCCCTGGACATTAGTCACGATTGTGGGGATATGGGTGGCGATTGCCGTTGTTCTATCTAACGACAGCCGTCTGGATCCCACCAATCTGTATTTAGCCGGCACCGTCACGACCATAGTGTTGGCCATGATCGGCTTTAAAAGCGCCGCCTGAATTATTATGATTTTTTTGGTTTTTATAGGGCGCCTTTTTTCTTTGCCGGCGGTCTTAATTAAATATTTTTTGAAGCGCGCGGACGGCCCGACCCGCTTGCGCTTGATTCTTGAAGAGTTGGGCGGCGTTTACATAAAACTCGGCCAGATTCTGGCGATGCGTTTTGATATTCTGCCAATAAATTACGCCCGGGGATTAATGGATATTTTAGACAATGTAAAGCCGGTTTCGGATGAAAGAATGTTTGATGTTTTTGAAAAAGAAGCCGGAAAAAAATTGGAAGAGGTTTTTGAACGAATTGAAAGAAGACCGATTGGCTCGGCCTCTTTCGCCCAAGTATATAAAGGGGTTTTGAACGGAGAAAATATAGTGGTCAAAATACAGAAGCCCGAAAGCGATAAATACATTAAAGCCGACCTGCTCTTTTTAAAATTGGCCTTTTTCTTTATAGATTTCTGGGGGATTTTAAAATCGGTCTCTTCCAAAGAAATTTTAATCCAGCTGAAAGAGTGGCTCTCCGACGAACTTGATTAATCCAAAGAAGCCCAAAACAATAAAATTCTTTATGAGCACGCAAAAAGGCATAATCTTGAAAATGTGGTTATCCCTAAAATATATCCGGAATTTACGACTAAAAAGGTCCTAGTGCAGGAATTTCTTGATGGGAGCCAGGCCAAAAGGATAATGGTTTATCTGGAAACCAGGCCGGAAGACCTTAAAAAAATACTGGATGAACGAAAAATAAACCTGCTGGACGCGGCCAATTCTTTCATACACGACCTGATGAGGCAATATTTCATAGACGGATTTTTCCATGCCGACCCTCATCCAGCCAATCTCCTTATTTTTCCCGGAAGCCGAATCGGCTACATTGATTTCGGAATAATCGGGCGGTCTCTATACGATAATTTTGGGCTACTACGTTTCATCAAAGGAGCAACGGAGATGGATTTTCGCGAAAGCGCTGAAGGTCTTGTTGAATTTTTAGACAAGCGACTTGTCAAAGAATACGGGGGATTGATAGAAAGCGATTCCAAAATCCAAAAAATTTACGAAGTAACCCTGGACTTTATTACGCGCCGCCTGACCGAGGATGTGGCGCCGATTCTCAAGGACTGGAATTTTTTTACCGGCAACAAGGAAGCGGATATCAGCGAAAGAAGTTCAGCCCGCGCGTTTTTAAGAATCGCCAAGACCATAGAAAAATACCGACTCAAGTTTCCTTCGGATGTCATCGCTTTTTTGCGGGGGCTGGTTATCGTGGATATGGTCTGTCTAAAATTGGATGTTAATTTTAATATGGTAGAGGCCGCCAGATTATTTTTCAGGCATCATTCCGTTGAAGACATTAAGGTTAAGACCCCGGCGCATCAAGAGGAAACAAAGAAATTGGAAACGCTGGCCAGTTTGCATATTGCCGAGGAGGCGCCGGAAAAAGAGGGGGAGGCATCGGCTAGAATTGAAGAGAAGCAATACGCGGTCAAAGAAAAATTAATGGGGATAATCACGGCGCTAGCCGAAAAATATCCGGAGTTGTATAATGAAATAAGAGAAGCATGAATCTCATATTATTCATAAAAATTTAAAAAATTTGGTATGAAGTACCCATGGCTCGCAATTACAATAGTTATTATCTGGCTGATGGCAGCTTACACTATTTTAGCGCGCGATGCCGTCAAGCCCGATTATATAATAGGAATAGCCATAGCGGCTTCGCTCATTTTGGGCATTTGGGGATTAAGGGCGCCTAAATAAACTTTTTTGGAATATCAATTTCTTCTGCTAAACTCAATATGACCAATATTGAGGTGGGTTGGCTGAGCGGGTCAAAAGCGTTTAAGTAGCTTTTGACGGGCGACTACAGTAATAAATATAAAAAATTTGTCGCCCCGGACTAAAGCGCTGGCTCGCCCCGTATAAAAATTTGGCGGGATGCCGGAGTGGACGAACGGGCCGCACTCGAAATGCGGTATACCCGAAAGGGTATCGGGGGTTCGAATCCCTCTCCCGCCGATAGTCAAATTTTGTACGGGGTCTCGAAAACCAGTTGGGGAGAAATCCCCTCGCAGGTTCAAATCCTGCACCCGCGCCAGTTAATTTTACTCAAAAATTTTGACATAAAGATAGTAATATGCTATCTTTAAAAAAAATGGACGCCGGAAGAGTTGAACTTCTAGCGTCCACGGTGGCTTGATCGAGCGCGACACGTTCAGTGGGTTACCCACCACGCCTTCTTTCCCAGCGCCGTCGGCATTCAATAGAACAGAAGTCGTACTGCTCACCATCTTCTTGGATCGACTCGCCTGTGCATTTCTTGCCGCAGCCATCGCATTTCCATTGCTTCTCATCGGATGTGATACTGATCTCGATTTGGGAACCACAATTAGGGCACTTCGACATGACTGACCTCCTTTAAGCCTGGGTTGCGCGATTTTAGATTTTAAGGAGCTAGATAATTTTATTCTGATTTAGGAGTTATGTCAAGGCGACACCTCGTGCTTTGCGCTGTGTATTTGAAAATATCCGAACGGACACCGCCAATCTTTATTTTTTTATGATTTTAGGTTATTCTTATAAACATGATTTTTGGCGAGCAAACAGGGTGGATCGCGATAGCTGCGTTGAGCGCGGCCACTTTCAGTATTGTCTGGTTAATTTTGTTTGAATTGCGGCTGAAAAAACTTTTTCGAGGGAGCAGAGCCGAAAATCTGCAAAATGTGCTTGCCGAAATTCAAGACGGCCTTAAGCATTTTTTAAGAAAAGAAAAAGAGATTGATGAATTTTTGGGGCACATGGAAAGACGCCTTCAAAGAAGCGCCCAGCATTTGGGCATTGTGCGTTTTAATCCTTACGAAGGGGTCGGGGGAGAACAGAGTTTTTCAATCGCCGTGCTTGACGAAAAGAAAAACGGATTTGTGGTATCCGGACTTTACGGAAGAGAGCAAAGCAGAGTTTACGCCAAACCGGTAGCCGCAGGCGGGTCGCATTACCAGCTTTCCAATGAAGAAAAAGAGGCGATTGAGAAAGCCACGGCATAAACGGTTATGCTTGATTTTTTCAAAATAAAATATGAAGGAAGCAAACGAACAAAATCAAAAATTGACCGAGCGAAACCCCATCGTGGTGATAATGGGGCATATTGACCATGGCAAAACCACGCTTCTTGACCACATACGAAAAACAAATGTCGCCGAACACGAATCCGGCGGCATAACCCAGCACATCGGAGCGTATGAAGCGCTGGTCGGCACGAAAGAGGGCGAAGCGAGAAAAATAACTTTCATTGATACGCCGGGGCATGAAGCATTCTCAAAGATGCGGTCCCGCGGCGCGAAAGTCGCGGACCTCGCGATTTTGGTTATCGCGGCGGATGACGGCATCAAGCCCCAGACCTCCGAAGCGCTTGAGGCGATAAATTCGGCCGGCATTCCTTTCGTCGTCGCTTTAAATAAAATTGATAAATCCGGAGCCAATTTGGAAAAAGTTAAAAAAGATCTCTCGGAGAAAAATGTTCTGATTGAAGAATGGGGCGGAAAAATTCCGCTGGTGCCGATATCGGCTAAGACCGGCGAGGGTATCGGCGATCTTCTGGAAGTGGTGACATTAGTAAGCGATTTGGAAGAACTGAAGGCCGATCCGCAGGCGATGGCCTCGGGAGTAATTATTGAAAGTCATCTTGATTCCAAGCGGGGCAACGCCGCCACTTTAATAATTCAAAACGGCGTTTTGCGCCAGGGCCAATTTATCGCAAGCGGAGGAGTGACGGCGCCCGTGAGAATTTTTGAGGATTTTGCCGGCCACAAAATAAAAGAGGCCTCCCCAGGACAGCCGGCGCGCGTGGTCGGGTTTAATTTTTTGCCTGAAGTCGGCTCTACTTTTGAAACATTTTTTTCAAAAAAAGAAGCCGAAGAAGCGGCGTCAAAATTTAAAGCCAAAGAGCCGTCTCCGGCCGCGCAAGCGCCGGATAAAGGCGGAAAAATTTTTGAAATACCGATTATTATAAAGGCCGATATGGCCGGTTCAGCCGAAGCCGTGGAGGGAGAAATTAAGAAACTTGAATCGGAAAAATTAAAAATAAAAATATTGCGCCTCAAAACCGGAGCTGTCAGTGAAGATGATGTGAAGTTCGCTTCCGGCTCCGCGAATTCCATTATTGTCGGCTTCAAAGTCGGCATAGAAAATACGGCTCTCCATCTTGCGGAAAGATTTTCCGTCAGAATAAAGGTGTTTGAGGTGGTATATGATGTGATTGACTGGCTGAAAGACGAAATTAAAAAGATTCTGCCCGAAGAAATAGCGGAAAAAGAACTGGGGCGGGCAAAGATTATCAGGATTTTTAAACAAGGCGTGAAAGACCAAATAATCGGCGGGCGGGTTCTTAAGGGCATGGTGGCCGGAGGCAAACGCTTTAGGATAAAAAGGCGGGGCAATGTTCTTGGAGAGGGTAAAATACAGGAATTGGAGCAGGCCAAACAACGCGTAGCGCAAGTGGAAGAGGGAAAAGAATTTGGCGCGAGAGTGTCGGCCAAAATCGCTTTGGCCGAGGGCGATGAAATGGAAATAATTGAGGAAGAAAAAATAAAGCCGGAAATATGATAAGTCAAAAGCGCGCCGGGCGCGCGCACTCGCTTATTTTAAAACTCGCGGCGGACTTTATTAAGCGGGAAATTGATGCCGTCGGGGTCTTGGTTACGGCGACAAGAATTGAAATCACTCCCGGATTTAAAGAGGCGAAAATTTTTATAAGCGTCTGGCCGGAGGACGGAGAAAAAGAAATCATGAGATCTCTTGAAAATTCCAAAAAAGAATTCTATAAATATATGAAAGAGCGTTTTAAAATCAAATATATGCCCGTTTTTGAGTTTAAAATAGACAAGGGCGAAAAAGCGCGGATGAAAGTGGAGGAAATTTTAAAAAAAGAAAAATGACGGACGGCCTGGTAGCCAAGTGGTAAGGCAAGGGTCTGCAAAACCCTTACACGCGGGTTCGATTCCCGCCCAGGCCTCATGTAATTTTATTTTTTAAATTACTATTGCCCGGGTGGCGGAACTGGCAGACGCAACGGACTTAAGATCCGTCGGTAGCAATACCATGTGGGTTCAACTCCCACCCCGGGCACCATTTAGGAAATTGCAAGTTTGAGACAGCCGCCTCGCTTCGCTCGGCGGTCAAAACGTATTGCATTTTGGGCTCAAAAACGAATTGGCGGTTTTGCATTCGGGGAAAAGAAAATTTTTTAATCCAATACAGAAACCTAGAAAAAGCCCTAAAATAGGGGGTTTTTCTGTTGAGCTTGACTTTCAAGCTCGTATATGCTATATTGATGGCAGTAATCCAGTCGGGATTATTTAGCTCTTTTACAGCAGAGATAGACGCTTTTACTCGATAGCAACGCATTGTGTATCTAATAAAAGGTATGTAATGCGTTGCTAGAATCGAGTAAACAAACACACCTAACGAAAGGAGAATTCCGTGGAAACTGAAAGAACGTTCAACGTTCTGGAAACGTGCTGTTTTCCGAAGGGATGTCTCATCCCCGAGGATCATCAGCCCTACTTGGCGACAGTCCTCATCCCGCAACTCGAAGCCGCGGGAATGAAGACGGCCGAGTGGACTCGCGGTGCACTGATGTTGGAAGAGCCCCACCTGTCGAAGGTCAAGGGTATCGTTTGCAGACAGTGCAACATCCGCGAGTGCCCGTTCAATCCGCGCTTCAAGCCGTCCGATGGTCTCAGCGACCTGATGGACGGTCAGTACGCGGATCGCATCAAGAAGGGCGACGACCTTCTTGCACAACTTCTTCCCGAAGTGAAGAAGGCGGAGCTCGAGCAGACGGGAATCAAGGTCATCGCGTTTCAGATGCCCTCGAGGAAGAACCCCAAGCTCATCTTCTCCTTCACTCGCGGCGACAAGTCGCGTCGTGTCAGCTGCGAAGTCGGCACGCGTCGTCTCTGGACGAATGAGGGCGAGGAAACTCTGCTCTCGCTCGAACAGTTGAGCCAGAAAATCGGAGCCGCTACCCATGCGCTCGCCTGATCTCGGCTCGGCCAACGGCCTCGACTGCGGCATCCAATGCTGTGGTCGAGGCCTTTCTCTTTTCAGTGGCAAAGATTTTAAACGCGATATAAAATAGTCAAATTCCTCGCGCTTTTCTAACTTGGTCGGGGTGCCGGGAATCGAACCCGGTCTACATCTTTTTCAGTTATCTGGTCGGGGTGCCGGGAATCGAACCCGGTCTACATGCACCCCATGCATGCGTACTACCGGTATACTACACCCCGACCAAATAACTCAAAAAAGCCAGGGATTACTTTTATTGTTTATATTAAGAAGAAGTAATCCCGTGAAGCGCGAATATCTTCGCGCTTCACCCCCATGCATGCGTACTGCCGGTATACTACACCCCGCCTTTGCCCGCCGCAGCGGGCGGGTTACTTATACAATTTTTTAATACACTTCGTGCAAACTAAAACCCTTTTGCCATCGGGAAGCCCTGCCTTCGCCCCCGCTACGCCAAGGCTACGCCGGGCGAGTAAAGCTCCAACGGGCAAGCGCGCCCATTGCAGATTGGGTTTTTTTCTTAGGGTTTTAGTCGGGTTGTATTTGCCGCGCAAAAGATTTCTTTTCCCACCCATACGTGAACCTTTGCCGCAAATCGCGCATTTTTTCATTACAATATGCTATCATAAAAAATAATATCTATGCAAGCGGTTGATTTCATTTTTTCCGTTTTGATTTTAATAATGTCGGTGGTGGTTCACGAGGTTTCCCACGGCTATGTCGCTTATTCTTTGGGCGACCCCACAGCCAAACACGAAGGGCGCCTCACTCTTAATCCGTTAAAACACCTTGACCCTTTTGGATCGGTTCTTCTCCCGGTTATTACCTATCTTTTGGGCGGATTTATTTTCGGCTGGGCCAAGCCCGTGCCTTACAATCCTTATAATCTGAAAAATCAGCGCTGGGGTTCCGCTTTGGTGGCGGCGGCCGGTCCCGGCTCAAATATTGCCGTGGCTTTGGTGTTCGGGCTTATTTTGCGCTTCGCTTTTTGGCCGGCCTCTCCAGCTTTTACCCAAGCGCTTTCGCTCATAGTTTTTATTAATCTGCTGCTTGCTTTTTTCAATTTGATACCGATTCCGCCGCTTGACGGCTCAAAAATATTTTTTACCCTGATACGCCGGCGCTGGCCCGAAATTGAATATTTTTTTGAAAAATGGGGGTTGATTCTTCTTTTATTTTTCATATTTTTCTTTTTCCGGCTTATTTTTCCCTTGGTGCTGTGGGCGTTTCATTTTATAACCGGTTTAGCGTTGTTTTAAGTTGTTTTTGGCGCGCTTATAAAATGCCTTCGCGGGAGGCCGTTTGATTTGACTATCGCGGATTTAAAAGTTAAAATACATTTACTTTTATGCCGACATTTAATCAGTTGGTAAAGAAGGGCCGCAAGCCCTTAAAAAAGAAATCAAGAGCCGTGGCTTTGCGGCGCGGTTTTAATGTTAAGAAAAACAGGCCTGTTTTTTATCCCTCGTCTTTCAAGCGCGGCGTTTGCATCAAAGTCACCACCGTAACGCCCAAAAAGCCGAACTCGGCTCTCCGAAAAGTGGCCAGGGTCCGTCTTACCAATGGTATGGAAGTTACGGCTTACATCCCCGGAGAAGGCCATAACCTGCAGGAACACTCGGTGGTGGTGATTCGCGGCGGCAGGGTGAAGGATTTGCCCGGCGTTCGTTATCACATTGTCCGCGGAATTTTGGACACCGCCGGCGTTGAAGGCCGCAAACAGCAAAGAAGCAAGTACGGAGCCAAGAGGCCGAAAAAACAAAATATATGAGAAGGAAAGCAAAAATAAAAACAACTGTTGAACCCGATTACCGCTACGGGTCAATCGTGGTTTCAAAACTTATCAACCAAGTAATGCGCTCGGGCAAGAAAAATGTAGCCAGGAAAATTGTCTATGACGCCCTGGATTTGGCCGCCCAAAAAACCAAAAAAGAACCGGCGGCTCTTTTGGACGAGGCCATTCAAAACATTTCGCCGTCTTTGGAGGTCAGATCGCGCCGCGTGGGAGGCGCGAATTATCAGGTTCCGCGCGAAGTCAGGCCGGAAAGGCGTCTCGCGCTCGCGATGCGCTGGCTGATTAAAGCAACCGAAGCCAAAAAAGGCCAGCCGACATCGGTCAAGCTGGCCGAAGAGCTGGTTTTGGCTTCTAAAAACGAGGGAGCCGCGGTTAAGAAAAAAGAGGATACCCACAAGATGGCCGAAGCCAACCGCGCCTTCGCTCACTTTGCATGGTAATTTTAATTTATGGGGATTGAACAAGAACCGCGATTTGAAAAACCTGTTCCATGGGATGAATCCGTAATTCCGCCGTTGAGACGTGAATATTTACGTAAACTCTACGAAGACCCCAAAGAAGTTGAGCGTTTTTGGAGTGATGAGGAACTTGGAAAGAAACTCGAGGAGGAAAATTTTCAAGAAATGATGGAAATGGTTTTACAGGCAGTAGATATTGAATATAGTGAGCCGGGCAAAAATGAAATAGACAAAGAGTATGGTGATTTACGCGATGAGTATGATAAAAAAGAGCGAGATTTGTTTAAATCGTACAAATCAAAAAGCGACGCCTTAAAAGAGCCGGGGATTTTTAGAGAATGGTTTACACTGGAGATGGATTTTAGGGTAAAGACGGGCGAACTAAAAAGAGCGTTCAATTTGGCCGAATTTATTGGCTACGCCTATGAATTGGAAGCGCGATATTATAATGGTTTGGGAATTCCGATTGGCAGTCAGTCGGGCGTTTATCCCTTTGAAGGGCCGAGAGAAGTTATTAAAAAGCGTTTTGAAAAAGAAATAATGAACAAACGCCAGGCAGATGCTCTCAAAAAGGAAGAAGAGCGCGCTGTTCCTGAAGGCGAAGTTCCCCCGAAAGAAGAACCGGAGACCCTTCCGGAAGACGAAAAAGCATTAGCCAAGGAAGGTGAAGAATATTTGAAAAGACAGGCGGGGCCAGAATGGCCCGGATTAAGACGCAAACTTCTTCAATTTCATGAACCCGGTTCTAAGGCGCATCGCGAAGCGTATGAAGATTTTGAAAGGCGATACCAGAAAGAAAAACTGGAGAAAAATAAAAATAAAGAAACAAATTAATACTCGTTTTATTTATGGCCAGGGATTTTCCTATTGAAAAGACAAGAGATATCGGAATAATCGCCCATATTGACGCCGGAAAGACCACGGTTTCCGAGCGGATTTTATTTTATACCGGCATTTCCCATAAAATCGGCGAAGTCCACGAAGGCGAGGCGATTATGGACTGGATGGAGCAGGAAAAAGAACGAGGCATTACCATAACGGCCGCCGCCACCACCGCTTTTTGGACTCCGACTTACGCTTTAACCGACGAAACCAAAAAACATAGGATCAACATTATAGACACTCCGGGCCACATTGATTTTACCATTGAAGTTCAGAGGTCTTTACGCGTGCTTGACGGAGGGATTGTGGTTTTTGACGGCGTGGCCGGAGTTGAGCCGCAGTCAGAAACCGTCTGGCGCCAAGCCGACAAATATAAAGTTCCGCGGCTGTGTTTTATCAATAAACTTGACCGGATGGGAGCGTCTTTTGAAAAGAGTTTGGCCTCCATAAGGGAGCGCCTTACTCCGAACGCCGTAGTGGTGACTTTTCCCATGGGTCTTGAATCCGGTTTTGAGGGCATTATAAATGTCTTAACCGGAAAAGCGTATTATTTTGAAGGTGAACACGGGCAGACCCTTCGCGTTGAAGAGGTCCCGGAAAAATACCAAAACGAATTAAAAAAATGGAGGACCCAAACCGTTGAAAAAATAGCCGAAACCGACGACAATCTTACAGCCGAATATCTTGAAGGCCGGGAAATAGATATTGATAAATTGAAAGCGGCCTTAAGAAAGGCGACCATAGAATATAAATTGGTGCCGGTTCTTTGCGGTTCGGCTTTAAAAAATAAGGGGGTGCAAATTTTGCTTGACGCGGTTGTTGATTATCTGCCGTCGCCCGCTGATTTGCCGCCGGTTGAAGGGACTGACCCCGAAAGCGGAGAAAAACTTACCCGTTTGCCGGAGGACAATCAACCCTTCGCGGCCCTGGCCTTTAAACTGCAGACCGACCCGTATGTGGGACAACTCACTTATTTTAGGGTCTATTCCGGAACACTGAATGCCGGTTCATATGTTTTGAATGTCGCATCTGGCGACAAAGAAAGAATCGGACGAATATTGAGAATGCACGCGAACCACAGGGAAGAAGTAAAAGAAATATACACCGGCGGCATAGGCGCCATAGTGGGTTTGAAAAATACCCGCACCGGCGACACATTGTCCGACCCCGACCATCCGATTATTCTTGAAAAAATTGAGGTGCCCGAATCCGTGGTTTCGGTAAGAATTGAGCCCAAAACCAAGGCCGACCAAGAAAAAATGGGTTTGGCCTTGAGGCGGCTTGCCGACGAAGACCCGACTTTCAGAATCAAAGCCGACCCGGAGACAATGGAAACCATAATTTCCGGCATGGGCGAATTGCACCTGGAAGTTTTGGTTGACCGAATGCGCCGAGAATTCAAAGTTGAAGCCAATGTCGGCCGTCCGCAGGTGGCGTACAAAGAAACCATTCAGGCCAAAGCCGAAGCCGAAGGAAAATATATCAGACAGTCGGGAGGACGGGGGCAATACGGCCATACCTGGATTAAAGTTGAGCCGCTCAAACGCGGCGCCGGCTTTGAATTCGCCAATGCCATTAAAGGCGGCATTATTCCGCAAGAATTCATTCCGGCGGTTGAAAAAGGCGTCAAAGAAGCGATGGACCGAGGCGTTATCGCGGGTTTCCCTTTAATTGATGTTAAAGCAACGCTTTATGACGGGTCTTTCCACGAGGTTGATTCGTCGGAAGCCGCTTTCAAAATCGCGGGCTCAATGGCTCTGCAAGAAGCCGTCAGGCGCGCCAAGCCGGTTTTGCTTGAGCCGATAATGTCGGTTGAAGTTATAACTCCGGAAAATTTTCTCGGCGAAGTGACGGGCGACCTGTCAAGCAAACGCGGCCGCATTGAAAAAATGTCCGAGCGTTACAATAACAAAGTCATTGACGCTAAAGTGCCTTTGGGCGAAATGTTCGGCTATGTCACCAATTTGCGTTCAATGACCGAAGGCCGCGCGACTTATACTATGGAATTTTCGCATTATGAAATTGTGCCGGTAAATGTCGCCGAACTTATAAAGGAAGGCCGCAAAAAGTAAATAACCAATAATCAAGTATTGATAAAAGCAGATAATTTTTGGTTATTGATTATTTGAATTTATTTGGTTATTGGTTATTGTATCTTGGTTATTAAAAACATGACTAACAAAACTTATCAAGACGACGAAAAGAAAGACGATCTGGTTTCAGAAGAGTTATTGGAAGAGGATTTTGAGCTTTCAAAAGATGTGGAAGATTTGCCGGTGTGATTCTTGACCATTCGCAAACAGTGTAATTTTGCGTTAAAACTTTTGCCGTTATTATTGAAATATGACAACCGTTGACTTTTTGGTTGTCATAAAATATCATTGATTTATATGGACAAAAAGACCCTTTCCACCATCGAGGTGGCTAAAACCCTGGGTGTAAGCCGTCAAGCCGTACTAAAGAAAATCATGTCCGGCGAGATAAAAGCCAAAAAAATGGGCAAGAATTACGCCGTAGGCCGAGAGGATCTGCCCATTGAGGCCGGTGGAGAGCTTACTGCCTTAAAAAAGGAGCTTATTGATAAAGCCATCAGAAAGACCGTCAAAGAATACGGCGAGACCTTGCGTTTGCTTGGAAAAGAATGAGGGGGCTAACCGCGCAAGAAGTTGAATATGTGGCGCATAAACTTGCCCGTGAATGGATGAAGTGGAACGAGCCGATTCCCGATTTTGGCACCCGCTTCCCGAATATTCTTGAAAGCTGCTTGGCTATGCCGTTCCATTCGTTCGGCGGAAAAAGCGCTTACAAGGGCCTGATTGGCAAGGCCTCAATTCTTTTTTACTTAATGATTAAAAATCATCCTTTTAAGAACGGCAACAAAAGAATAGCCATGACGGCATTAATGACTTTTCTTTATAAAAATAACAAATGGATTAAAGTTGACGACATTGAATTTTATAATTTCGCGAAATGGGTGGCCGAAAGCGGCCCGAAATATAAAGCCGAGGCCGTCAGCGCAATTGAGAAATTCATAAAAACGTACATGGTCAATTTGTCCGACATCGGCCCAAATAACTAAAAAATTCCCACCTAAATCCCCGCTCGCAAAAAGAGTAATTTTGTGCTAGGATTTTTGTATTATTTATGCAAAACTCAAACGACCAAGCTGCGTTAGTGGCTAAATACTTTTTAAATCATTTCCCACTTGATCTTTTTACACACAAACAACTTCCATCAAACAAAATAGAGGAACTCGCCGATAAATACTTAGCTAAAGTTGTTGAGGTGTTTTCTGTTTTTGATCGCTTGTGTAGATATGAAAAATACTTTGCGGATTTCATCCCTCCAGAAAAATCTGGAATTTCTGAGGCAGAAGCTGTCGAACATCACCTTAGATCTTATATTCAAGAGTTTTATATACTGCGCGAAAGGATTCACAATATTGTTAACTGCCTCAAAGAAGATCTGACTTACTATAGTGTGTTGAATATTAAAGACATTGAAGATGCCCTTGATCATTTAAAGAAAAACGTTGATAAAAACTTTAAAAAGATTAACGACAGATTAAGACGTACACATGTGCATGAAATATCGATATCTGACCCAGATTTGGTCAAAACAAAGTTTTTTGCTCAAGTGTTGTCAGGGGAAATACCTGTTCCTGATGGCATTTTGTTAGATATGAGTAAGATTAAGCGAGTTTATGAAAATACTATCAATTTAAGTAGAAATAAGCATTTACAACAAGCTGTTCATAACAGTGTGGGTTTAAAGATGGGAAAACAATTTTTTGCAGCGCGTTTCGGATATATTTTTGCCATTCTTAATAACCACGACGGAAACATTTTTGATTTAAAAGCACACCTTCGAGAAACATCTCGAATGGGGAAGTAGAAGCATAAAACAAAAACATGAAAAACTGGATAAAAGAAAATTGGTTTAAAATTGGATTGTTAGTCGTAATAATTATTTTTATTGCCGACGCTTTTTATTGGTTTGAGTGGCAACCGCGCCAAATCATAAAAGAATGTAGTGCGGAGGCCTTAAAAAGAGCCGCCGAAGCGTCTTCAGACCAAGACAAAGTTTACGAATTTGTTTATAAACTTTGTTTGAGAAAAAACGGAATATAACCCGTAAAAACACCTCTTGCTTATGCGGTTTTTGGGGTCAATGGGGTCAAATGCTAAAATAAAAACACGAAAAACCGGCTAAAAGAAAGCTCTTGACAAATTTAGCCAAAGGAGTATAATGGGTAAAAGTGGAAAGAAAAGGGCAAGCCGGATTTCGGCGACGACTCTATTCCTAGCTTAGGAATTTAGTCGTTCGCGGGATCCGGTTTTTTGTTTACCCCGAACGGATAAACCCCGTTCTTTGAGAAAGGAGCAAAGAGATGAAAAGAATCACGGTCTTTGCGTTTGTCGCGTTTTTCATTACCGGGTGCGTGTCAGGCGGCATTTCGCCCCCAACTTCGCCCGCATCCGCGATTTCAAGCGCTTCCGTATTAGCGCTGGCGCGCGACGGGCATTATGACAACAACACTTTCCTGGTCAATCCGCAGCGCATGAATTTGGACCGGGCTATGGAGTCGTTATACCCGATCCGCACGGTATTGAGATTCAAGCTTGAGGGGGGATTGAAAGTTTGGGAACGAAGCATAAAGGGAACGGGCATTGCGCTATTCGGGAAGTATCTGTTGACGGTGGAGCATGTCGTTTCCGTAGAAAAGGCCTCCGCCACGCCATACAAGGACATGGCGTTCAAGGTCATGAAAATGGACGAGCGGACCTACCTGGAGTATGGAGGCCGGAGTTACGCGCTTGAGCGGATGGTGGTTGATGAAGAAAAGGATGTGGCGCTTTTTCGCATCCCGGAAGGACTTAAATTGAAATCCTTCCCGTATCGCATCGGCAACAGCGACGACCTCCGGGTGGGGAATTTCGTCTATCTCATCGGGAACCCCATGAATTTCGGGATCAATGTGCGCGAGGGGATCGTGAGTTCGCTAAAAACGCCCAAGGCCGTTTCTTTAGTGAACTCTGTCGCCCAGAACGCCTTTATGGTCTCCAATGGCCTTAACCCCGGCGACTCGGGCGCACCGGTCATTGCCATCCGGGACGGCAACCCCGAGTTGGTGGGTCTCGCGCAGGGTTCGTTCACGGCTTCACAGCGCCTTGGTTGGGTTATCGGAATCAATGTGGTGACCCGGCTTTTGAAGGAAAAGGCGCCGGAATTCGGAATGTCTTTAAAAAATGAATAGGCCGCGCAAAATAAAGCGCGCATTGCATTAACGCCCCCGATGGTCATCGGGGGCGTGTTTATTGTCTTGTTTATTGCCGTATATTGAGGACTTTCTAACGGGATTGACTCTTTTTTGCCCGGTTTATATGATGGAAGAAGCAAAAAAGAAAAGGGCAAACCGGAAACTCCGGCGACGACTCTATTCCTAAGCGCGGGAATTTGAGTTGGCGCCGGAGTTTTGGTTTATGCGGCCGGTTTCCCCCAATCGCTCTTTAACAAAAAGGAGGGGAAAATGAAAAAGATTTTTTTCGCGCTAGTTTTTTTGGCGTTTTTCGTCAGCACGCCAGTCGGAGCGGAGTCCTATTATGACAGCAATAATTTTCTTGTTCGTGATTTGGCGGACAAACTTCAAAAGGTCGTTTTGGCAACCGTCAAAGTAAGGACCAAGACCGTTTTTAAATTTCTCGGCGACAGGCCGCCAAACAGCCCACTAACCACAACTCGTATTTTTGAAGGCCGGGGACTGCCGGTTATGGAAGGACGATTTTTGCTGACCTTGGCCCATGTCGTTCAGCATCCGCCTCTGCAGGTTATGACGCCGTTCGGTCCGGTCAATGTTCCTTCCGAAAAATTATCCGAGGAAAGTTTTATTGTGACGCAAAATCGGGAGTACAAACTAAAGCCGCTTTATGTGAAAGAGGGCCAATATGTCGAGGTAGCTCTTTTTGAAATGCCCCCGAATTTAAAAATCCCATTTTTTCCGTTCACTATCGGCAATAGCGATAATTTAGGCCTTGGTAATTTCGTTTATATGGTGGGCGATCCGTCTTCAAGCGGTCTTAATGTCCGTGAGGGCATCGTGTCATCTTTGACCGCGTCTGAAAATAAAGATATCGCGCGGATTTCTAACGGCATATATCCGGGCGACAGTGGCGGGCCGGTTGTGGCCATAAAAGGCGGCGAGTTTGTGCTGGTAGGCCTCGCGCAATATGTACTTATGGACCCATTCGGCAGATACCTTAGCCGTATCGGCGGAATGCTGAAAATTAACGCGATTGGACGCGAAATTATGGATAAATGCATAAAGTGCTCGGATGAAATAAAAAGATTTTTTATTCCTCCAAAATAATTTTTTGAATCCAGCCCCGCTAATCGTTATAGGAATATAACGGATGGCGGGTTTTTATCATTTTTAGAGATTACGCCGACTCCCTTGCCTCCGCCACGTTTATTTACTAGGTTTAGATAAGAAGAAGGGCTCGTTGAAATTCCGTCCGTTTACGGAGGGAGCTGGAGATGAAAAGGGTTGTTTTGGTTACTCTGGCGTTTTTGTTTTCGTTTGTCGCGCCTTCTGTTCATTACGAAGCTATACGCGGGCCCACAAAACCGCGTGAAAGCCGTTTGGATTTTGTCAGAAAACGCGTGGGGACCATCTCCGTTATAAAGGAAATAAATTTTGAGGTATCGCCTAAAGGCGTTAAAGAAGCGAGCGCGAAAAAAACGGTCGTAATGAAATCGAGTTTCTTCGGACGCGCGTTTGTCGCGGTTCATCGCGGCAAGAAAGTTATTTTGACTTCGGGCCACACGCTTTCGCCTCCGTCTAAACACGAGATACCGCGTCTCTTAAGAGGATTTATTGAAAGGTACGAGATTGATCTGTCTAAGTTTGATATAGAATATAAATCAACGGATATTAGAGAACAGAACATCATTTTCCGTATCGGCGACAAAATCTATCGCGGTTTGGAGATTAAGTTTCTTATCTATGACGATCTCGGCCAGGATTTCGCGATTCTTACGTCTAAAAATCCAAAAGATTTGCCGAAAGAGCATTTTGTGTTGGGTTCGTCGCCGGACCTTAAATATGGTGACAATCTTTTTATGGCTGGCGGCAGCGGTTTTTCACCCACCGACATATATTTATCTCCGGTAACTTTTGAACAGAATTATGAAGCCAATATCGGGCCAAAAGGCCTGATTGAATATGGCCAAGCGGTTATGACTTTAAGCAGAGCCGCGGTTGCCGCCGGCGCCTCGGGCTCTCCGATTTTAAAAGAATACAGCGGATGCCCCGAAGAATACTGTTATTCGGTTGTCGGCATTATCAGGAGCATTACAAGCTATCTTGAGGATTCAAGGATACATTCCCACATTTTTCAGGCCGCAAGAGTGGAGTTGGTAAAAGACGCATTGGATGTTGTTGTTTATCCAAGCAATGAGTTGGACAAAAATCTTGCGGTTCCTTTTGCGGTTAAAATTTGGGATAAGATTCTGGATTTAGAGCGCATTTCCTGGACAATCTTCGCGGCATTAGCGACTTTTGCGATTTTACTCATTTTCATCTTCAAAAATCGCTTCACCGTGCCGTCATATTTGTTCGTAACCGCGATGGTTATAATGATTTCCATTTTTGTCTATTTCGGAACGCGCTCGGCTCTTGGCTGGGCCAGCAGGTTTATACCCGATCGCGACTTGCTGCTGGAGCATGCCATTATGGACTCTCAAAAAGGCGAGGTTTACATAGTGGTAAGGGAAAAAACGCCGAAGGGTTTTGGCGACTTGCGTTTTTTTAAGATAACTTATGAGCCCGGCTCTAAAAGCGCCAAGGAACTTGGCGAGAGACTGGAGCTTTTAAAAAAGGGTAAAGGCACGCTGCTGCGTTTAAGACGGGGGTCGGGATTCGGAGCATTTAAAACGCCCGACCTTTCCGGGCTAGGTTTTAAGGATTTTCGGCATGAGGGTCTGCCGCCGAAAAACCCCGATAAAAAATAGAGAAATCCCGCGCCATTTTGAGCGCGGGATTTTTAATGTCCTTGAACCAGGGCTATTCTTTGGAAATTCTGATTGACGCTTTCCTTTACGAATTCTCCGTTTTCATCCATATCAAACTGCACTATTGTTTTTTCAACGCCCCATTTTTCCATAACTATTTTTCTTTCAAAGACGGTCTGTATATCCGTCATAACGCCGTTTTTAAATTTTTGAATCATTACTTTTGCTTCCACCGTAAGTTCTTTTTCTCCGCGGAAATAAAACAAATTGAATCTGTAACGGCCCTTGATATGTTCTTTGTCCGCCACGGTAACCATAAATTCTTCGTTGATTGGCGTTGTCTTATCCCGGCCGGTATCATCTCTTAAAAGAACAAGCATATCGCTTTGCGGCTTTGAATAGCCGACCGCTTGTTCGTCAGGTCCAAGACCCCAGGTATCTATATCTTCATCGCCTTTGGGCCAAGTGATATGGACGGTAATTATGCTTCTGACCGCGCCTCTGGATTCAATCTCTTTCTTTACAGTTGAAATTACCACCCAAGCCATAAACAGCACCAAAATAGCAAGAAATGAGTTCATTATTGTATCAAGGAATCCTACGGAAATGCCCCCATTTTCTTCGTTCCATCGGTTGAAAAGAAATTTTAGCTTCATCCCATTTCATCCTTCGCGTAATCGTCTTTCCAATCTCGCAGGATATGCCGCCACATTACGCGCGAGATATTAAATGCCAGCCGCGCTATTCCAAGACGCGCGATAACACATAGCCAATCAAGGTAGAGGATTCCCAAAAACATGCCGAAAAGCGTGGTGATATATGCCGTTGCCATGCCCGCGCCCATGGGCTGAATTATTTTCGCAAATACATCGGCTTTAGCCAATTCTGATCCCAGGAATCCAGAGAGGGCCACCATAATTCCGTACACCGTGCCCAAAAGTCCCAAAATCATCAAGGTCTGGGCGATTTTTACGGGCACGTAAATTAAATGGTCAAGCAGCATAATTATGTTATCCATATGTTTATCATGCAGTTCCAGCGGATCTCGTGTTTTATCCGTTTCCCACAATTTGCGAATCGCGTTTACATGATATCCCAGGAGTCCCTTTTTTCCGGAAATCTCGGCAACGCTTAATTTGCCGCCGGACAACTCCTTGTGTATGTCGGACACTCTTTTTAGTTCTAAAAAAATAAGGATTACGGCGCGCGTAATAATGGCTAAACCGATAAAAAACACGCCGATAATAACCAAAGTGATCATGGTTTTATCCAAAGACAGAGCGTAAAAAAGGTACCCTTCCCACAGGGCGTAAACGCTTCCCACGATTCCGGCCGCGATGAAAAATAACCACACGGCCAAAAAAGAGTAAGGATTGGACATCTTACGGATCATTGCCGTTTCCTCCGATCTTTTTCAAAGCAACTGTTCATATGGATTCTAACATCGCGCTTCCGCTTAGGCAAATGGCGCTTATTGCGTTTGTTTTCAACGATAGTATATTTGGTTTAGAGGCGTTTTTCTCGAAAGGAGAAAAAATTGAAAAAATTCTTCGTTTCTTTGCTGGCGATTTATTTCGCGTTTTTGTTCGGTACGGGCGTTTACGCTCAGAATGATTTTTTTCCTCAAGGCATCGCTTACCTTCAAATGCTCCGAGCGCTCAAAGACCATTCTTTTTATGAACCGAGCGAAAAGGAAATTATGGAGTTTCATCAGTGTGTTTTAAGGAACGGATTTGCCGGTAGCGAAAATAAAAGCTGTTTTAAAAAAGATAAATTTGCTTTTTATCATTCTCCGGAAGAAGCCGGGTTTTTAGATGAAGAGTCGGAGGGTAAATTTTCCGGCATCGGCGTTTCCATTTCCCCGAATAAGGAAAAAACCGGAATTGAGATTAAAGAAATAATCCCCGGAAGTCCTGCCGAAAAAGAGGGTTCTTTGAAACCCGGAGATATTATCAACGCCGTCGGAGAAAGCGCCGATAAGATAAATATTATCGGCGCCGATTCAGGAGAGGCGGCTCGCCGGATTAGAGGCGCTGTCGGGACCAGGGTCTTTTTGAAGATTATCCGAAATGGAACGGTTTTGCCCCTCATAATTATTACAAGAGGCGAGGTCAAGAAAATCGAGGCGGACCCAAGGCAAATAGACGGACGCACGGGTTATTTGAAAATCTCCGGCTTTATGAAACGGGAATTAATTAAAGACGATATTTTGCCCGTTTTGAGGCAATTTAGAATTTCCGGCATCAAAAATTTAATTGTGGATTTAAGAAATAATCCCGGCGGACTTTTATCTGACAGCATTCGGTTTTTAGACCTTTTTGCTCCTCGTCCTGATGATCTTATTCTTGAAATACGCGGCCGCGACAGGTCATCAAGGAAGAAATTTTTATCCGTAAATCGCGGGTCTTTTGCCGACTTACGCGTCGTTCTTTTGGTAAATAATGAGTCGGCTTCTGCTTCGGAAATAGTCGCCGGGGTCTTGCAGATTTGGGGCGCGAAGATTATCGGCCAAAAAACCTTCGGTAAAGGCAGTGTGCAGAACTTACTGCCTTTAGCTGACGGCGGCCGTTTCAGATTTACCATCGCTAAATACTATTTTTCCAACGGCAAGACGCCGGACGGCGAAGGAATTAAGCCGGACATGGAGATTGCAGACGATCCATCTACTCAAAAAGATGAAATTCTGGAAAAAGCCATTGAATTTTTAAAAACCCAATAAATTTACCGGAACCCGGGTTCCGGTATTTTATTTTTATTTTTTGCGAGAAATCTGTATAATAAATGCAAATGAAGAAAAAAAGGAGAGGCAGGCCGTCAAGGAAGTCGGAGGACGAAGATGTCCTTCATTCCGAACGGCTGAACAAAGAAACCAAGCACTCCATATGGGCGGTTTTTTCGTTCGCCGCCGCGCTTTTATTTATACTCGCCGCTTATGGCAAGGCCGGTTTTGTCGGCCAGGGCCTGTATAATTTTTTGGAAATGCTTTTTGGAGGCGCCTTCTTTCTTGTTCCATTGACTTTTTTTACAGCCGGCCTGTCTTTTATTTTTTCCTTAAGAACTAATTTGGTCGCCACCACCATTGGCGGCGCGGCGCTTATGCTGTTCTCGGCTCTTGGCATCTTTGATTTGATTTTTGGAGAAAAAGCCGCGGGCTTTTTCGGTTTTTGGGTTTCAAAGCCCCTGCTTAAACTTTTTGATTTTTGGGCAACACTCGTGATACTGGCCGCCGTTTCCGTTTCCGCCCTTATTTTGACTCTTAATATTTCCATCAAGCCCCGGCGCTGGTTTGCTAAAACCCCGATGCCTGAAGAGATTGAACCTCCGGCCGAAAACTCCGATGAAGAATCTGAAAAACCGCAGGCCGCTTCGGCTTTCTCCAAAATAAAAGAAGCGGCGGAAGCCATCCGTCAGGAATTGGCGTTAAAACCCAAAATCGAAAATCCTCTTTCTCAACCGCCGCTTAAAGATGAGGCGGCAGAAGACGAGTCGTCTTTGGCTGAAAAGCCATTTGCCCTAAATTATAGAAATAAAAAAATCGCCGTATCGGAATTTAAGCCGCCGCCTCTCGGCCTTTTGGAAGAAGATAAAGGCAAACCGTCATCGGGCGATATTAAAGCCAACGCCAACATAATTAAAAGAACTCTTCAGAATTTCGGAATTTTAGTTGAGATGGGAGAAATTAACATCGGCCCTTCCATAACCCAATACACCCTGCGTCCGGCCGAAGGCATTAAACTTTCGCGCATAACCGCTTTGCAAAATGATCTGGCTCTGGCGCTAGCGGCCCACCCCATCAGAATTGAGGCCCCGATTCCGGGCAAATCCTTGATTGGAGTTGAGATGCCCAATAAGAGTATGGCTCTGGTGGGTATGGCAAGCGTATTATCGCAAGACGAATACGCGTCTTCCGGAACGCCGCTGCTTTTGGGTCTCGGACGCGATGTTTCTGGGCGGGTGCTTTTTGCCGACCTCGGGCGTATGCCGCATCTTTTGATAGCGGGCTCTACGGGCTCCGGAAAATCAGTGGCGATTCACGCGATGATGATGTCGCTTCTGTATCGCAATCCTCCGGAGCGGCTCCGTTTTTTGATGATTGACCCGAAAAGAGTTGAACTTTCGGTTTATTCCGGAATCCCGCACATTTTAACTCCCGTTATAACCGACGCCAAAAAAGCCATAATGGCCTTGAAGTGGGCGACTAAAGAAATGGAGCGAAGATACGAGCTTTTGTCGGCGGCCAAGGTCCGCGACATAAAATCATATCAGACTTCCAAAGAAGCCGAGGATTCGCCGATGCCCTACATTATAATAGTCATAGATGAATTGGCCGATATTATGGCGGCATATCCCAGAGAAATGGAGGCCTCAATCGTGCGCCTCGCTCAAATGTCGCGAGCCGTCGGCCTTCATCTGGTTGTTTCCACTCAAAGGCCGTCGGTTGAAGTGATAACCGGTTTAATCAAGGCCAACATCACGAGCCGCATCGCTTTTCAGGTGGCCTCCCAAGTTGATTCCAGAACCATTTTGGATATGGCCGGAGCGGAAAAACTTTTAGGCAACGGCGATATGCTTTATTTGTCCGGAGACACTTCCAAGCCGCGCCGTCTCCAGGGCGCTTTTGTTTCGGAGACGGAAGTGCGAAAAGTCGCCCAACATCTTGAAACGCAATATGTTCCGGCTCAAGTTGACGCTTTGAATTTTGAGCCGGAAGAGGGAAAGGCCTCCATTTTTGACCATGCGGAAGATGAAGACATTGATGACGAACTTTACAATGAAGCCAAAACAGTCGTGCTTCAAGCCGGCAAGGCCTCGGCCTCTTATCTGCAGCGCCGGTTAAGGGTGGGCTACGCGCGGGCGGCGCGCCTTTTGGACATTATGGAGTCGCGGGGCGTGATAGGGTCGGCGGACGGCGCCAAGCCCCGAGAGGTTTTGATTAAAAAAGAGAATGAAGAGCCGCGGCAAGCCGAAGAGGACGACAGAGGGCCGGACGAAAACGAAGAAGGCAAGAATTTTTTTGAATCGTTTTAAAAGATTTTATTTATGCGTCGCTTTGCTGCGGTTTTGGTTTTCGGACTGCTTTTTGCCGCTTTCGCGGTTTATTCCGTTTTAAATTCACAAAGTTTTTGGCGCGGGCCGCAAGTAGCCGTTGATTTTCCCCGGGACGGGGCATATTTGAATAATTCCCATATTTCGGTCCGGGGGCAGGCAGATTATGTCATAAAACTGGAGCTTAACGGACGGCCGATTTATACCGATGAAAACGGAAAATTTTCAGAGGCCTTGATTTTATCGTCCGGCTTAAATATCATTGAACTCAAGGCCGAGGACAGGTTCGGTCGGGAAGTCAGAGAAAGACGGCAGGTATTGGTAAAAATGCCCGAATAGAATGACCACGGGTTAATTAGAAATTAGAATAATTTTTAAAGTTTATGCCTAAACAAAAAGACGAGAAAGAACTGAAAAGGGAGAATATTGAAGCCGCCATCAAGGGCATCCAATCAAAATACGGCGAGGGTTCAATAATGAAATTGGGCGAGGCGCGAAGAGTTGATGTTGACGTTGTTCCGACCGGCTCGCTTTCTTTGGATATGGCTTTGGGCGTCGGCGGAGTGCCGAGAGGCAGAGTGATTGAAATATACGGGCCCGAATCGTCGGGTAAAACCACGCTTGCTTTAACCATCGTGGCGCAAGCCCAGAAGAAAGGGGGATTATGCGCGTTTGTGGATGCCGAGCACGCGCTTGATCCGGAATACGCCAAAAAACTCGGGGTAAAAATAGATGATCTTTTAATATCCCAGCCGGATACCGGTGAACAGGCCTTGGAAATCGTGGAGTCGCTGGTGCGCTCGGCAGGCCTAGATGTGATTGTGATTGATTCGGTCGCGGCCCTCACTCCCCAAGCCGAAATTGAAGGCGAGATGGGACAATCTCATATTGGTTTGCAGGCGCGATTAATGTCGCAAGCGCTTCGCAAATTGACGGCGCTCGTGGCCAAAACCAAAACCATTGTCATTTTTATAAATCAAATCCGGATGCAGATAGGCGTGTTTTTCGGCAATCCCGAAACAACCCCCGGCGGCAAGGCCCTGAAATTTTATTCTTCGGTCAGGATTGAAGTCCGGCGAATGGCCCAGATTAAAAAAGGCGAAGAATCGGTGGGTAATCGGGTCAAGGCCAAAGTGGTGAAAAATAAAGTCGCCCCGCCCTTTAAAGTCGCCGAGTTTGACATAATGTTCGGCGAAGGGATTTCTTACGAAGGGGACATTTTGAATTTAGGGATAAAATACGGCCAGGTTAAAAAAACCGGCAATACTTTTTCATACGACGCCCATAAACTGGGCGTGGGCTACGAAAACGCCAAAAATTTCCTGAAAGAAAACCCAAAAATCGCTCAAGAATTGGCTAAAAAAATAAAAGAAACAGTAAAGGGCTGATTTTTGCAGAGAGGTTATGGCGCCCTAGAAATAGGGCGCTTTTTTAGTTAAAGTAATCCTATGACCGACAAGGATTCGGAACATAAAAAATCATTTTCCGAAAGTGAGAAAGAAATTTTGGAATACTGGCGGAAAAATAAAATTTTTGAGCAAACTCTTGATAAAACCGAAAAGGGCAGGCCATTCGTGTTTTACGAGGGACCCCCTTACGCCAATGGCCGGCCGGGTATTCATCACGCGCTTGCCCGCGCCTTCAAAGACGCGATTTTGCGTTTTAAGACCATGCGGGGATTTTATGTCCGCAGGAAAGCCGGATGGGATACTCACGGATTGCCGACTGAAATGGAAGTCGAGAAAAAACTCGGTTTGGCTTCCAAAAAAGATATAGAAGAAAAAGTCGGATTGGAAAAATTCGTTGAGGAAGCCAAAAAAAGCGTGTTCGGCTACAAAGAAGAATGGGAAAGACTGACCGACCGAATGGCTTACTGGCTTGATTTAAAAAATCCGTACGTGACTATGACCAATGGCTATATTGAGTCGCTCTGGTCGGTTTTTTCCAAGATCGCGAAAAACGGATATTTGTATAAGGACTACAAGGTCTTGCCGTGGTGTCCGCGGTGCGGCACTTCGCTTTCGTCGCACGAACTCGCGCAGGGTTATAAAAAGGTAAAAGACGAATCGGTGTATGTTAAATTCTCTCTCAAACAACCTAAAAGTTATTTATTGGTTTGGACGACGACTCCCTGGACTTTGCCGGGCAACATTGCTTTGGCGGTCAATCCGAAAATCGGCTACGCGACGGTTGAAAAAAACGGCGAGCGGCTGATTTTGGCTAAAAGCCGGCTTGAAGTTCTTGAAGAAGATTATAAAGAAATAAACGAACAAAAAGGCAAAGATCTGATCGGTCTGGAATATGAGCCGCTTTATCCAATATCTAACATTCAACATTCAACATCCAATTACAAGATAACGGAGTCGGATTTCGTAACCGCCGAAGACGGCACCGGCATTTTGCATGTGGCTCCGGCATTCGGCAGAGAGGACCAGGAAATAGGCAAAAAAGAGAAATTGCCAACTCCGGTCACGGTGGACGAAGAGGGGAAATTGAAAACTCCCGGGTACGCCTGGGACGGCAGATATTTCAAAGACGCCAATCCGCTTATTATTAAAGATTTAAAAAACCGGCGGCTTCTTTTTAAGACCGAACTTTACGAGCACGATTATCCTTTTTGCTGGCGCTGTCAGTCGCCTCTTATTTATTTCGCGAAAGATTCGTGGTTTTTAAAAACAACGGCGGTTAAAAATCGGATGATCGCCGAAAATAAAAAAATCGGCTGGCATCCGCAATTTATCCGCGACGGGCGATTCGGCGAATGGCTTTCCGAAAATGTTGATTGGGCGATTTCGCGCGAAAGATATTGGGGAACGCCCCTCCCGATTTGGCAATGCGCCAAATGCGCAAATCAAAAAGTTATCGGTTCGCTCGCCAAACTTGATGAATTCGCGCCCGAAAGAAGCGCAAGAATTTTTATAATGCGTCACGGCCAGGCCGACCATAACGTTAAAGGCATTATCGGACCCGCAACCCCCGAACGCGATTACGATAACCATTTAACCAAAAAAGGCATAGCGGAAGTTAAAAAGGCGGCCGCGGGACTAAAGAAAGAAAAAATTGATTTGGTAATTTCTTCGCCCCTGAACCGCGCCAGACAAACGGCCGAAATTTTGTCTAAAAATTTGGGCGCAAAAACAGAAATTAATAATAATATTTACGACATCGATGCGGGCGATTTCCACGGCCGCAGCGTCCGGGAAGAACATAAGGAGTTTCCTTTTGAACGAAAATTGCGCGAGCCGTTTCCTAACGGCGAATCGCTTCGTGACACCAGATCCAGAATGATGATGGAATTAAGGCGCATAGCGAAAAATAATCGCGGGAAAAATATTGTTATAGTGAGCCACGGCGATCCCCTGTGGATGTTAAACGCGGCGCTTGAAGGATTGCCCGAAAAAGATTATAAAACTTCCTGGTATCCGAAAACAGGCGAAGCAAAAGAACTGGAACTTCATAATTGGCCTTATAACCGAGCCGGAGAGTTGGATTTGCACCGGCCTTATATTGATTTGATTGATTTGGCTTGTGCCAAATGCGGAGGCGAAATGACGCGCGTGAAAGAAGTGGCTGATGTCTGGTTTGATTCCGGCTGCGTCCCTTTTGCCCAAGATCATTATCCGTTTGATAAAAAAATAGCACTCCAATATCCGGCTGATTATATTGCCGAAGGCATTGATCAAACTCGCGGCTGGTTTTATACGCTGCTTGCCGTTTCGTCTCTATTGAAATTGCCGGCGCCTTATAAAAACGTTTTGGTCTTGGGATTGGTTCTTGATGAAAAAGGCGAAAAAATGTCCAAGTCGCGGGGCAACGCGGCTGAACCGCTGCCGCTTTTTGAAAAATACGGAGCGGACGCCGTCAGATGGTATTTTTACACCGTTAATCAGCCGTGGGACGAAAAACTTTTTAAAGAATCGGACATCGCGGAGGCCTCGCGCCGATTCATGAACATTTTCTGGAATTCATTTGTTTATTGGAGGACATATAAAGACAAGGGGAGTGTCCTGAAAAAAAAGCCGAAGCTTCTTATAAATAAATGGCTGGACATCAGATTAAACCAGGTTGGATACGATGCGACTGAAGCGCTTGAAAAATTTGACATTGTTCGCGCCGCGCGGATGATTGAAAACTTCGTGGCTGAAGATTTGTCGCGCTGGTATATCAGGCGGATAAGAGACGCCATCAGATTCGGCTCAAAGCCCGAGAAAAAAGAGATAAGCGATATTTTTGGCCTTGCTTTGCGCGAGGTTTCAAAATTAGCGGCTCCTTTTATTCCCTTTTTGACAGACAGGATGTTTTTAGAAGTTATAAAAAATGGCAGTATTCATTTGGAAAAATGGACTAAATTCAAAAAACCGTCAGTATCCGAAAAAAAACTGGTTGAAGAAATGAACGAGGCGAGACGGATTGTTTCTTTGGGGCTTGAAGCGCGGGCGAAAGCCGGCATTAAAGTCCGCCAGCCGCTCGCATTGCTTAAAATCCGAAATCCGAAATCCGAAATCCGAAACAAAAAAGAATTTCTAAATTTAATAGAAGGGGAGGTGAATATTAAAAAAATAGTTTTTGATCCCAAAATCAAAGACGAAGTTGAGTTAGACATAAACATAACTCCCGAACTCAAAGAAGAGGGCCAGCTTCGCGAACTTGTCCGTCATATTCAGGAGAAAAGAAAAGAAGCCGGTTTTAAACCGTCAGATAAAATAACTTTTGCCGCATTAACCGACAGCAAAGGCGCCGCCTTTGTAAAGAAGTTTGAGGCAACCCTTAAAAAAGAGGCGGGGATTAAAATAATTTTATTTAGCGAATCATTTAAACCCAACCGCTTGACAATCTCTTTGAAATTTGGTATATAAAATGAAGTGGGCGCATAATTGCCGCCCGTAATTTGAAACCACGCAAAAAGCGGAGGTGATTATGGCCGCAAATTTATTCGCTTGGGTCGCAGTTGTCGTCCTGGCGTTGGCTGTTGGAGGATTGTGCTTTTATTTAGCGAATGAATGGTGGTCGGATGATTTGGATGATTGTAATATTTTAGTTCCTGTCGGCATATTCATTTTAGGGCTGGCAATATTATCCGCGACCTATCGTGGATATACGCTCTTTGAAAACGGGTTGGAAATGCGCAATATGTTAGATGTAGTTTACGTAATTGTTTCTGCCATTGTGGCAGTTATTGTAGGTATAGCTTTTTTATCGGTAATTGGTGTATTCCCGCTAGTTTTGATTCTTATGGCTTGGCTAGTTCTCCCCTTCTATATTGTAAAGAGATTAAGTTTCTGCCAAATCAAGGCGAAGATATATTCATCCTAATTATAGGTTGATGAGACGCGTTAGTTAGACAAAAAAGACGAGGGACTCCTTTGGAGTCCCTGTTTTTTTGATTTAAAATTGAGTTATGTATAACCTTCACCGTACCGAAGGCATAATTTTATCGGCAACGGATTTCGGAGAAGCCGACCGCATATATAATATCTACACCAAAGATTTTGGAAAAATATCTGTTTTAGCTCGGGGAATCCGGCTGGAAAAATCAAAATTACGAAGTCACTTGGGACTTTATTCTTTGGTCAGATTATCTTTCATAGAAGGCAAGGAGTTTATGCGCCTGACAGACGCCGAAGAAATCTTACGGCTTCCGTATGATGAGCGGGCCTGCGCGTCGTTAAAAAAAGCCCTTTCTTTTGTTGAGCGCCTGATAAAAGGCCAAGAAAAAGACGAAGTTGTTTGGAATCTTTTGGTCGGCGTTTTGTCAAACACCGGGTGTTTGACAACTGGGGGGTTTGAAGGGCTTTTTCGCGCGCGGCTTCTGCATCGTCTTGGCTATGTTTCTTCGCAAAAACAAATCATTACCGGCAATAACTGGTTTGATGCCGCCGATGGCGAGGGGGCGGACTATATCCGTAAAATTTACGAACTCGGACTCAAGATGAGCCAGCTTTGAAAAGTGATATAATAATTAGATGGCGGACGACGGTTTAGAGCGGCTGAAAAAGCGTCTTTACAAAAAAGGCGAAGTGTTCGGCGGCCGTTTTCAGGAGCCGGAATTGCCCTATCGGCCAGAAAAAGCGAGTTCAAGTTGGCGGGAACCCCAAGAGCCGCAAGAAATCTTGTCCGAGGTCTTGAAAGAGCCGCGTTTTAAAAATATGAAAATTTTTATCTGGGCGTTGATTCTTTTGGTTTTGGGCTTGGTTGTCGCGGCATCGCTCTATCTTTTCGGCGGCTTCGGAGCGATTTCCGCCAGAAATATAGATATAACAATTTCAGTGCCTCAAGAAGTGGCCGGCGGGGATTTGGTCAGGTGGGAAGTATCAATTCACAACAAAAACAAAGTAAAATTGGCTTTGGCCGATTTGAGTTTTAAATATCCCGACGGCTCGCGGCCGGTCAATAAATTGCCCACGCAATTTTTAATAGAAAGGGTTTCTGTGGGCGAAGTTGAGTCGGGAGGAGTGGTAAAGCAAATTTTTGCCGCTTATGTTTTTGGTCCGGAAAATTTTGAAGGCGAGGCCGAAGCGACCCTTGAATATCGCGCCGAGGGATCCAACGCGATTTTTGAAAAGTCGCAAAATCAGATCGTTAAAATTATTCGTTCTCCCGTGGGCGTTTCAATAGCGGCGCCTCAAGAAATCAATTCGGGGCGGGAGGTGAGTTTTAAAATAAATTATGTTTCCAATTCTTCAGACGCGATTCGTAATCTCGCGCTTAATGTCATTTACCCTGATGGCTTTACCTTTAAAAATGCTTCTCCCCGCCCTTCCGAAGGGCAAAGCCGATGGATTTTAGGCGATCTTGCCGCGGGCGCCTCGGGAGCCGTTACGATTTCGGGAATTTTTGAAGGAGAGGACTCGTCGCAGAAAAATATTTCGGCTCAAGTCGGAGTTTTGGATGGACAGAATTTGTCGGTATACGGAGCGGCGACCAATTCGCTCGTCATTAGGAGAATGTTTATTGATTTGGTCGCGAAAATAAACGGCGAAGACGAAGGAAACGCCGTTAAAACCGGCGATTTAGTCAGTGTGGAGATTGCCTGGAAAAACAATCTTTTGCAGGCGGTTCGCGACGCTTCCATAGAAGTAAATCTGGAAGGTCAGGCGATTGACGAGCGCAGCATTTCTGTTTTTTCCGGCTCTTATCGCGGATTTGATAAAAAAGTTGTTTGGTCGCCGTCCAGTTTAAAGGATTTGGTTTTGCTTGATCCGGGAGAAGAGGGGCGGATAGGATTCGGTTTCAGGGTTTTAGACGCGCTCTCTTTGTCCCGCAAGGGTTTAAAAAACGCCGTGATTAAATTGACCGGAGAGATCAAACCCGGAGTCGCGCCGGAAGGTTTTGGGGGCGCCGATGTTTCGGGAAGATTTGAAATTGAGCTGAAGATTGAAACCGATTTGCAGTTATCCAGCCAGGGTTTTTATTATTCGTCAATTCTTGGCGGCTCTGGTCCCTTGCCTCCGCGAGTCGGCAAAGAAACGGTCTATACCGTTATCTGGACTTTGGCCAATTTATCCAACGATGTCAGCGGCGTTAGGGTTAAGGCCTCTTTGCCGGCCTATGTTCGCTGGAAAGGAGTAGTTAAGCCCGCCGACGAATCCCTGATTTATGACGCCGTTCGCTCCGAAATTGTCTGGAGGCCCGGCAATGTGAAAGCCGGCGTTGGGATAACCCAGCCGGCAAGAGAGGCGGCTTTCCAGCTCGGCTTAATAGCTTCGGCTAGCCAGATTGGATCTTCGCCGGTTTTACTTTTTGATATTTTAGCCGAAGGTCGGGACGATTTTACCGGCAATACTTTAAATGACGCTCTTCCAGCTTTGACAACAGATATTTTAAGGTCGGACAGCCAAACCAAATCCGGAGACGGGGTAGTAACGGAATGATTGCCAGCCGGAGCTTTTGCGATTAAAATTTCTAAATGACGGAAAATAATCTGGAAAAAATCATATCGCTCGCTAAAAGACGCGGATTTGTTTATCCGGCTTCTGAAATTTATGGGGGACTGGCCGGTTTTTGGGATTTGGGACCCTACGGCGCCCAGTTAGCCCACAATATAAAGGACTTATGGTGGAATCATTTCGTTAAAAATCATGAAGATATGTATGGCATCGCCACAACCGCCATAATGCCCGAAGCGGTTTGGCGCGCGAGCGGCCACTTGGAGGATTTTGCCGATCCGATGGTTGAATGTAAAAAATGCAAAGGGCGTTTTCGGGCGGATCAAGTAAAAGATGAAAATAAATGCCCGGAATGCGGCGGTAAACTCGGAGACAAAAAAACATTTAATCTTCTGTTTCCGGTTGAAACAGGAAGCGTTTCCGGCGCGACTTCAAGGGCCTATCTTAGGGGGGAGATTGCGCAGGGTATGTTTGTTAATTTTAAAAATGTTTTGGATACGACGCGCGCGGCTCTCCCTTTTGGCATTGCCCAGATCGGCAAAGCGTATAGAAACGAAATTTCTCCGCGCGATTTTCTTTTCCGCGTGAGGGAATTTGATTTGATGGAGTTTGAATATTTTTGCTCTCCGAACGAATGGGAAAAACATTTTGAGAACTGGCAGAGAGAAATATGGTCTTGGATTGCGAGTGTCGGCATTGATAAAAATATGGTTTCGGAACTTGAAGTGCCGGAAGGCGAGCGAGCGCATTATTCAAAAAGAACAGTTGATTTTGAATTTGATTATCCTTTCGGCACAAAAGAACTTTATGGTTTGGCTTATCGCGCGGACTACGATTTGTCGCGCCATATGAAGGAGTCGGGAGTTGATTTGCGCTACACCGACCCTCAAAGCGGCGAAAAATTCGTTCCGCATGTTGTTGAGCCGACTTTCGGTTTGGGCCGGACGATTCTTGCGGTTTTGGTTTCGGCATACGCCGAAGATGATTTTGGCGGAGAGCCGCGGACTTATTTAAAATTAAAGCCGAGTATTGCTCCGGTAAAAATCGCTGTTTTCCCGTTAGTGAAAAATAAACCCGATTTAGTCAAAAAAGCCCGAGAGGTTTATCAAAATTTGAGAAAAGAGTTTGGCGCGGTTGAGTTTGACGATAACGGCAACATAGGCAAGCGCTACCGCCGGCAAGACGAAATCGGAACGCCTTGGTGCGTAACGATTGACTACCAAACTTTGGAAGACGATACCGTAACCGTCCGTGATCGCGATTCGGGAAAACAGGAGCGTTTTGCGATAAAAGATTTGGAGACGCATTTTTTGAGCGTTTTACGCTGAATAAATCAGTTGTATAATTTAAAAAGAAGCGCGGCTTGAGAAATTCGGAGAAGACGGGATGAAAAGAAAGATAAGGCGGACGAAATATCATATCAGATATAGGTATCGCGCAAAAGACGGCCGTTTAGGCCGGCGTCAGCTTAAAATTCTGGGCTTGTGGTTTGGCGCGATTATTTTTCTCGGCTGGCTGAATAATTATTTCTTTACGCCGTTTTCTGAAAGTGAAGTGAGGGCCGCGGATCGGTCCTCGCGGTATGTAGAACTTGCCAGAATCCTGGGCGTTGAAAGAATTATTATTAAAAAAACAGACCCAAGCGGCGTCACAAGCACATATCGCGGAAATGTCGGAAAGGGCGTTGGTTTTCGCGAAGACGGCATGAGTTATAATCTTAAGGGTTATATTAAAGAAAATGGCGAGCTGATTCTTAACATAGACGTAGAGTGAGTTTTTGCAGGGGCGCGTTATGTCACGCGCTCATTTTTATTTTTTTACCGGCCATGATAATATTTAAAATATGAAATTTTATAAAAAAATTCTGCCAAGCGGATTAAAAATAATTACCGCACCCATGTCGGGGACGGAAGCGATGACTATTTTGGTTTTGGTCGGCACCGGCTCAAAATATGAAACTAAAGGAACTAACGGCATATCGCATTTCTTGGAACATCTCTTTTTCAAAGGCACCGAGCATCGTCCGAACGCCGGCGATGTGCATCGGGATTTGGATCGTTTGGGCGCGGAGCATAACGCCTTCACTTCGCAGGAGGTTACCGGCTACTGGGTTAAAGCCGCGGCCAAGCATTTTGACGCGGCCTTGGACATTGTTTCGGACATTTTACTTGAGCCGTTATTTAAAGCGGAAGAAATTGAGCGCGAACGCGGCGTAATTTTGCAGGAAATCAGCATGTACGAGGATATGCCGCAAAGAAAAATATTTACGGTTTGGGAAGATCTTTTGTACGGCGACCAGCCCGCCGGATGGGATATAGCCGGCCCGCCCGCGACCATACGCAGGATAAAAAGAGAAGAAATTATCGGTTATAAAGAAGGGCAATATGTGGCCGCAAACACTTTAGTAATAGCAGCCGGAAATATTGATCAAAAGTCGGCGGAATCAAAAATCGCCGGAATCTTTAAAAAATTCAAGCACGGCCATCCGAATCCAAAAAAGAAAGTCAAAGAAAGTCAAATCAGGCCCGCCATAAAATTTGAATTTAAAAAAACCGACCAGACCCATCTGGCTTTGGGTTTTCGCGGTTACGATATGTATGACCGGAGGCGTTACGCTCTCGGCCTTTTGAGCGTGATCCTCGGAGGCAACACTTCAAGCCGTTTGTTTGACGAAATTCGCGAAAAGCTGGGGCTGGCTTATTATGTGCGCGCGGCGGCCCAGCAATACACCGATTCCGGCTATCTCATATCTAACGCCGGCATACCTCACTCGGAGTTGCCGAGAGTGATTAAGA
>CAZNNT010000003.1:27845-36043 GCA_964574495.1 uncultured Candidatus Saccharibacteria bacterium | reverse complement strand
GCGTAACACCCCGCCTCTTTTACCTTTTGGTAGAGCTCCCCGATTTCTTCTTTTTGTTTATCCAAATCCAGAATTCTCCGCCTTATTTTTGCTTTTTCCATGCGGATAAATTTGCGGATTGATTTCGGCAATCGTTTTCTCGGCATATATAGGCCTCATAATACTTTTATCCTCTGACAACCGCAACCCCATTTCCCCAAACCCGTAAAGAAAAAACGCGCGCAATGCGCGCGCGTTATTTTTTAAGCCGGCCGATAACGTCTCCGAAAATCATTACGTCTTCAACGATAATAAGCGTCGGGGTAAGGCAGGCATCCGCCCAAATGCGGCCGCGAACCGATTTCTTATCGTCAAAAAGTCCCGCGGGAACATCAATGAAAACAAGCGTGTTCAAATCAATATCCGCTTTATCTTCAGCGCGATAATCTGATTTTTCTTTTTCAGTGGCGATATGAATCGTGAAGCGGTCAATTTTCTTGCCTTTATCGCGACCGTACTTTTTTGGAAAAGGAACGGTGTGTAAAATTATGTCGCGACCGGCTAAAAGCGGTCCGTAAACTCCATTCCTAAGATTATAAAGAGCTGAAAGCAAATCCTCATACCGGACGATTCCTTTCGGAATTACCATATCCTCAACAAGCTCAACTGTTCCGTCTATTTCAGAACGCCTCATTATCACGCGCTTTGATTCGTCAAATACAAATCTGGTTGAACGTTTTGTCGGTGAAAAAAGGCCCCAGATAACGTCCTTTCTGAATTCTATGCTCAACAAATGATCCCCCGCCTCATCAAAACGCATTAAAGAACGATAAGTATGTTCGGTACTGCGCAGTAATCCGACAAAACCCCTGGTCTTTGCCTCCAATACCGCCTCGTACCATCGGCTGCTGTCTTTATCGGGCCGTCTATGAATTGTGAGTACGGCATCGGCAGCACGACTGAATATCAAAAACGAAATGTCGTAAGAGAGCTCTTCATTGAGAACTTCACTATTACATTCAGATGCGGCGGTCGTCATTGCGGGAAAAACGGAAAACAACAAAAAACACAGAAAAATCCCCGCTGTTTTTATCACGCGCCCCCCTAAAAAACGCTCAGACAATCTCAAGCCATAAAAACATAATAAAACTAAAAAAACAAACAATATTGACCTCCAGCGGAATGCTCCATTAAACTGGTGTAGGTCGCTCATTTATAAATGACGCGCGGGAGAATCAGCTTCATGATAAAGCCGATTAACCATCTGGTGAGCATCCGAGACATATCTTATGAGCAACGTATGCTAATTTATGAATTGGCAAAAAGATTTCGAGAAAATCCGAATGTCTTTAACCGGAAACTCAAGGATAAAAAATTTATTATCGCGATGTGGGAGCCGTCAAGCCGAACAGCGGACTCGTCCAGGCGAGCCGCCAAAGACCTTGGAGCGGACGCGGAAATCTTCCACAATTTTGGGGCGTTTTCGTCAGAGATTAAAGGAGAATCGCTACGCGACACAACAAGAGTTATTTTTTCAAACTATGATTGCGTGCTGATGAGACACGGCGAGACCCTTCGCCCCAATAAATACGGAGAAATGCTGTACGCGCCTCAAATTGTGGTGGAAACAATAAAAGAATTCGGCCTAAAAACCAAATGCGTAAATCTCGGAACCGGCAAATGGGAACACCCGACACAGGCCCTGCTTGATGAATTCACCATACTCCAGCGCCACCAAGCCAAGCTGGATGAAAAAGAATGGGTTATTGCTTTTGTCGGCGACATCCAAAACAGCCGAACTATTCATTCGCTGATTTTGCTCCTGACGGACTATCCGGGAATAAAATATTATCTTGTTTGCCCGGAAGATCATGATCTTCCTGAAGAAATACAAAAACGAGTCGGCGTTTCCGGTTTGAATTTTTTAGGCAAGATTAGCGATCTATGCCAAATCGCCGGGGAAGTTGATGTTTTTTATATGACGCGCCTCCAGCGAGAAAGGGCAAGTAAAACTTCGGGCCAAAAAAATATGGAGCCGGAAACATATGTCAGGAATTTTGGAATAAACGAAGAAACGCAAAGACATATGAAGCCCGATGCTATTGTTATGCATCCCCTGCCGAGATACGCCGAGGATCCGGATACGCGTCAAGTAGTCCCCTGCGAAATTCCTTTCTGGTTTGATGAAGATCCGCGCGCCGTTTATTTCCGGCAGGCCGACAACGGTTATTTTATAAGAGCCGGGCTCTTTCTGGCTATGTTCTGTCATTTCGTTTAAAAACTAAAAGCGCGGATGAAATTCTTCCGCGCTTTTCCCGTGCAAATGAAGCGCGCGGCGAACTTTGTTAATCAAATCTATTTTCGTCCGAGTGGCGCTTTATTTCGGCAACAAGCATATCAATATGTTTATTGTCATCGTCTTTCATCTCCTGCCACATTTTGGCGCAGGTATCGCAGCCGGCGGCGTTTTTCAAATATTCTTTTTCATAACGCCAGACGGCGTCGTTTTTTTCCGAAAGCGCGTGGACTAAATCGTGATTATGGTTTTTTAACATAGTTCTTAGTTTATTGATTAATAGCTGTAGTTATTAGTTGTTGGTTTAAGTTTGGGTTTAGGTTTCGACCTTTTGTGACGCCTGATTTTCTTTAATTATACCGACGCTTTTGATTTTTGTAAAATATCTGATATCATTATGTCGGCTAAGCGCGTAAAGGGAGGACGCGGAATGATTAGGTGTTATTGTTCTGTGGAACAATGAAATAAAGTTGGTTGAAATTTCTGACGAAACGCACGAACAACTCAGGTTATATTCTTGGGGGATTGGTACACCAATACATCAAATCATAATTTTAATTTACGGATTATTCGGTGAAATTTCGGAACAATTGATTGTTTCCTATATCAACAAGCCCGGCGAGTGAGGTCGGGCCTTTCTTTTTCCCGCGCCCCATGACATCTTTTAAATTTCTTTCCGTTCACAAAATGCCGCGCGGATTCATCCGATCCGGCTATATTCCGAGGGAATTTTTATAATTTTGCCAGCGCGTCTTTCGCCTCCTCTCTATCATCCCATTTTGTTTTTGTTCCGCGGGGGCCCATCATCCAGGGTTCGGCGCCCTTGCCGGTGATGATGACAACATTTCCCTCTTTCGCGTCCGAAATCACCCTTTCAATCGCCTCGCGTCTATCCAAAATTTTTCGGATTTCGGATTTCGGATTTCGGATTTGAGAAAACCCAGCCGCAATTTCTTCCAGAATTGCGGCTGGGTTTTCGTCGTAGGGATCCTCATTCGTCAAAATTATTTCATCGCAAAATTCCGCGGCGATCTTGCCCATTTCCGGCCTCTTCCATTTATCTCTTCCTCCGCCGGCAGAGCCCAAAACGCAAATCAGCTTGTAGCTTGTAGCTTGTAGCTTGTAGCTTTTTACGGCTTCGTAAACTTTACGAAGCGCGTCTGGGGTGTGAGCGTAGTCCACAATAACCGCGAACGGCTCATGCTGGATGAATTCCATCCGGCCAGGCACACCTTCAATTTTTTCGGCCGCGCGTTTAATAACTTCCGCCGGAATACCGAGGACTTCGGCTGTTTTTACGGCGGCTGCCAAATTGTAAAGATTGAATTCTCCCAAAAGTTTTTCGTTTTTCGGAGCGTCATTTTTTGAATAAGTTATTTTTTTATCGGCGTCGTATTTCAAAAAATGTCCGGCTGAAGGATCATCTATGTTTACAATTATTGTTTTTGGCGTATCGGGTTTACGGAATGTTTTTGAAAGCCCGGCAAAAACTTTTTCTTTTGCCGCGCGGTATTTTTCAAATGAGCCGTGGGATTCAATATGTTCGGGCGTGATATTGGTCAAAACCAAAATATCCCAATCAATGTTTTTGTGCCGAAATTGCCTTATGCCCTCCGAAGTAATTTCCAAAATGGCGTGAGTCGCGCCGCCGTTAAGCGCGCGACGCAGAAATTTTTGAAGAAAAAACTTTCCTGGCATAGTCATTTTCAGCATATTTTTCTCCATTTCATCGCCGATACGGAAATATAGCGACGAGACCGAGGCCGCTTTAATATCCGCTTCCCTTAAAATCTGAAAAATAAATTCAACCACGCTCGTTTTGCCGTTGGTGCCGGTAACGCCGATAACGACCATTTTCCGCGACGGCCGGCCATAAAAAATAACGGCCAAAACAGAAAGCACCCGATGATAAAACGGCTGTAAAAAATTAAAAATCGGCGCGGGAATAATTTTTTTAAAAAATTTCATTATTTCCCCCTCCCCAAAATATTAAGCGCGGATTTGATACGGTCGGAAGCGCCCTTAACTTCGGGCGGAACTTTGTTTAGCGCCTCTCGCGCCTCGCGTAAAGAATATCCGAGCGAGCGCAAAGCATCTAAAGCGTCTTCTTCGTGGCGGAATTCGTCAGACCCTTCAACCCCCTTGCCCATTTTTTCGCGAAGCTCAATTACTATTTTTTCAGCGGTTTTGCGGCCAATGCCGGAAACTTTAGTCAAATAAGATGTCTCGCCCGAAGCAATGGCTTTTTTCAGCATATCAACCGAGCCGACCCCCAAAATACCAAGAGCTGTTCTCGGCCCCACGCCAGGCACATTATTCAGTGTTTCAAAAAGTTCCATTTCGGCCAAAGTCATAAATCCGTAAAGTTCCATCGCGTCTTCTCTGATGTAAAGAGAAGTGAAAATCTTGATTTTACCTTCGTTTTGTGATAATTTTTGAAGCGTTTCGGGTGCGACAAAAACTTTGTAGCCGATACCGCCCGCTTCAAGAATGACATAACGCAGACCCTTAAAAGTTATTTTGCCTTCAAGCGATATAATCATATGCCAAATTTATACGAACATAAGTGAGTAAATAAATTTGAGCATCCGCCGAAGCTTTATGCGAAGGCGGATATACACATATTATACAATTATGGACTTTAAATTACATTCTCCATATAAACCAGCCGGCGACCAACCGCAAGCCATAGAAAAATTGAACGCGGGGATAAACGCCGGAAAAAAATTCCAGACCCTGATGGGGGTTACCGGCTCCGGCAAAACTTTTACTATGGCGAGCATTATCGCGCGCTTAAATCGGCCGACGCTCGTGATTTCTCACAATAAAACCCTGGCGGCACAGCTCTATCAGGAATTCAAAGAATTTTTTCCGGAAAACGCGGTTCATTACTTCGTCTCTTATTACGACTATTACCAGCCGGAGGCCTATTTGCCGGCCACCGACACATACATAGAAAAAGACGCCAAAATAAACGATTTCATTGACCGTCTTCGCCACGCCTCAACCGAATCGGCGCTAACTCGGCGCGACTTTATCATAGTCGCTTCGGTTTCCTGCATTTACGGAATCGGCGACCCCGAAGAATACGCTAAAATCGCGCTGGAACTGAAAATCGGGAGAGTATTTAAACGGGGAGATTTTTTAAAACGCATGGCTGATATGCAATATGCCAGAAACGACATAGATAAAATACACGGGACTTTTTCGGTCAAGGGCGATGCGGTTGAAATCGTATCTCCCGATGGAGAAACAATAATACGCGTTGATTTTTTCGGCGACAAAATAGAGTCGCTTTCCGAGCGCAAAAACTCTCCATTGTCTCATTCGCGCGAATTAGACAATAGAAAAAGCTGGGTGTCGCGATAAAAAACATAAAAACCGAACTTGACGAACGATTGGAGGAGTTCGGAAAAGCCGGCAAAATACTTGAGGCCGAACGGCTGCGTCAGCGCGTCAACTTTGATATGGAGATGCTGGAACAAACCGGCTATGTTTCCGGCATTGAAAATTACTCGCGCCAGCTCTCTTTTCGTAAAGCCGGCTTGCCGCCTCAAACGCTTCTGGATTACCTGCCCAAAGACGCGCTTATTTTTATTGACGAATCGCACATGTCCATGCCGCAAATACGCGGGATGTTTGAGGGAGATAAAGCAAGACAACGGGTGCTCGTGGATTACGGATTTCGTCTGCCTTCCGCCTTAGACAACAGGCCGCTTAAATTCAATGAATTTGAAGAAAAAATCGGGCAAACTGTTTTTGTCTCGGCGACCCCAGCCGATTTTGAAATAAAAAAATCCGGAGGGGAAATTGTGGAACAACTTATTCGGCCGACGGGACTTTTGGAGCCAAAAATAGAAATACGCCCCGCCTCCGCTTCCGCCTTCGCTAAAGCTTCGGCGGACAAGAAAGCTACGGCGGGCAAGCCCGCAAAGGGCCAGATAAAAGACGCCGAAGAAGAAATCGCAAAAGCGGCAAAAAATAACGAACGGGTTTTATTGGTTACGCTGACCAAACGGCTCGCGAAAGAAATAGCGGATTATTTGAGGGAAAAAAATATAAAAGTTGAATACCTTCATTCGGAGATCAAAACAATAGAGCGTTCAAAAACATTGCAAAATCTGCGCAAGGGCGATTTTGATGTGCTGGTCGGAATAAATCTTCTGCGCGAGGGGCTTGATTTGCCCGAAGTCGGACTTGTCGCGATATTGGATGCCGATAAAGAAGGTTTTTTAAGAAATTTTACTTCGCTGACGCAAACAATCGGACGCGCGGCGCGTCATCCTAACGGAAGAGCGATACTTTACGCAGACACATTAACCCTCTCAATTGAACGAACCATCAAAGAAACGGAGCGCCGAAGAAAAATCCAAGAGGAGTATAATCGCATCCATAAAATCACGCCTCAAGCGATTAAAAAAGAAATAAGGCCTCCGTTTTGGCTGGAAGAAAAAAGCCAAAAAGACGAATTGGCCGAAACCCTAAAACAACTGCAAAAAGAATTCCGCGACCCGGCGCGCGTAAAAGCCGAGCTTGAACGCCAAATGCTGGAAGCCGCCTCCGAACTCCGTTTTGAAGAAGCGGCTAAATTAAGAGATTTGCTAAAAGTGGTTTGAAAAAAGAGTTGACTTCTATAAGCTAAAAGCTGTAAGCTATAAGCTATCTTATGCCAATAATCAAATCAGCCAAAAAGGCCTTAAGGCAGGCCGCAAGAAAGAGAGAGGGAAATCTGGCGAAAAAAGACGCCGTAAGAGAGATCGTGGGAAAAATAAAAAAACTTGTGGCTCTAAAAAAGCCCGCGGAAGCCCTGGCGCTCTTGCCTTTGGCCTATAAAGCTCTGGATAAAGCGGCCAAAACAAATGTTATTCACAAAAACGCCGCCAGCCGCAAAAAGTCCCGCCTGACAAAATTCATAAAAAAATCAGGCGAGCTTTAAAATCAGGCGCTCAAGGCCGGATTCCAGATCCGCGCTTCCTTCTCTTGAGTCCCGCCAAAGGGCGAATAGTTCGTCCCAGATTTTGACAAGCTCCTCTTTTGAAAATCGCGAAAGGGCGGATAAACTTTTCTGTATGACAAACGGATGCAAACCTGTGCTCGATTTAATTTGAAAATTATTAAGGCCTTTTTGCTTTTCGGCCGAAACGGCAAGTAAGGTTTTAATCTGCCACCATAGTTTCCAGAACATTTCTTCGGCCGAAACCCCGTTTGCCAAATCAGCGTAAAAATATTTATAGGCCTCGCGCCTTTTTTTAAGAGTAAACAAGTCCGTTAGACCAAAGGGGTTGTATAAAAATTTACGGACATCAATTTCTCCCCCCAAACTTTTAAGCTCAAGGACTTGTGAAATGGTCCAAAGATTTGACTCAAAATCAGAACTTAAAAAACCGATTTCCTGTTCCGACAGAGCCAGCTCCCTGACTTTTGCCTCATTTATTATCCAGGCCTTTGTTTTGTCGGCCGAAAGCTTGTCCAATTTCAGCGTTTTTTGGGCGAATTTTGATATTTTTTTCACAAGCTTGGCATCCGGCTTATTTTCCAAAATAATATAAACATTTTTGGACTCATGCATTTCTTGCGCGCGCTTCGTCAAAAAATCAGCGTGAACTTCCAAAAGCCCGTCAAAAACGGCGGCTGATTTTCGGCCAAAAAGATTTTGTCCGGCAATTAAGTCGGCTATTTTTTCTTCGTTTGAATTTTCCGAAGTAAGTCGGTGAATCTCCGCTCCCGGATCGCGGAAAACAAGATTCGCGGTTATTTCACGGACATTTTTTCTAGCCCTATATGAATCCTCTCCGTAAATTAAATACAGCATGCAACAAAATTTCTAATTTCTAATTTCTAATTTTTCTAAATTGGCCCAGTTGGGTCCCGCGCTTAGTTCAACCTTTATCGGGACATCCGATTCCAAAACGCCTTCCATAAT
>CAZNNT010000003.1:0-27790 GCA_964574495.1 uncultured Candidatus Saccharibacteria bacterium | reverse complement strand
CGAGATTTTTCCCACTAAATCTTTTTTAATTTCAAACAAAAGCTCGTCGTGAATCTGCAAAATCATATTCGCTTTTCCTTTAAAATTTTTATCTTTGTTTAACAAATCGTGAATCTTAATCATTGATATTTTAATCATATCCGCGGCGGTTCCTTGAATGGGCATATTGACGGCCATTCTTTCCGCCTCGCGCCTGATAAACTCCAAATGCGAATTGATTTCCGGCAAAAGCCGTCTGCGTCCGAAAAAAGTGGAAACAAAACCTTTCTCGCGCGCCTCCTCAACGATTTTTTGGGTATAATTCCTGACGCCTTCAAAGTCGCTGAAATATTCATGGATATAAAGCCCGGCTTCTTCCTGACTGATGCCCAAATTTTCAGCCAGAGCGCGTTTCCCCATGCCGTAAAGTATACCGAAATTTATTATTTTGGCCCGTCTTCTCATTTCGGGCGTGACTTCATTTTCTTTGACATTAAAAATTTCGCCGGCGGTGGCCGCGTGAATATCCTTTCCGGCCAGAAAAGCGTCTTTAATTTTTTTATCATCTGAAAGAATGGCTGCGATCCTTAATTCTATCTGGGAGTAATCCGCCGCCAGAAGAACTTTTCCGGCCGGCGCGTAAAATGCCCCCCGCACCTCGCGGCCGAGCTCCGTCCGCGCGGGGATATTCTGAAGATTCGGATCGCGAGACGCCAAACGGCCGGTTACGGTGCCGGTCTGCAGAAAAGTCGTATGCAGTCGTTTGTCGGAGCCGACTAATTTAGGAAGCGCGTCCACATAAGTTGATTTTAATTTCGCCAGCTCCCTGTATTTTAGAATTTCATCAATTATGGGATTTGAACCCCTAAGTTTCAAAAGTTCGGAAAATCTGGTTGATTTTTCGCCTCCTCCGGTTTTTTTAATGCCCCTGGCCTCAAGCCCCAATTTTTCAAAAATGATCCGGCGCAGTTCTTTGGTTGAATTTATGTTGAATTTTTCGCCCGCGATTTTATGTATGGCCTCCGTAAGACGCAGAAGTTCTTTATCATATTTTTTGGAAAGCTCTTTTAAAATTTTAATATCAAGGGCGATGCCGGTTTCGCGCATTTCCCGCAAAACACCTATCAAGGGCAGTTCAATATCCTGAAAAATCTTGAGAAGTCCGGCCTTTTCCATCTCAAGTTTAAGCGACATATGGGCCTCGGACGCGTCTTTGACGCCCATTGATTTAACTACTTCCTCGGCGGGAACATTCAGACGGCGCGAATCCAAAAGCCAAAAAGCCAATTCTATTTTTGACGCAAGTTCGGCGTTTATTTTGCCTCTCTCTGTTTCTTCTTCTTTCCCGCCCGTCGCCTGGGAAATGCGTTGGATCAAGCTGGCAAAACCGAGTTCCCGAAAAAGATTTTCAATCTCTTTCGGTTTAAATCGTGACCAGCGGGCTTTATCCAGGTCAAATTTAATTTTCGCGTCTTTACGAATAGTCGCCAATGTCTTTGAAAACAGGGCTTCTTCTTCGTTTTCAGCCAAAAGTTTTATTATCCGGTCCTTGATTCCGTCGGACTTTAATTTTTCCGGTTTATTTTTGGCTAAATCCAAAATATTTTCAAGAGAGCCGAATTTTTGGATTAAATCCTTGGCCGTTTTTTCGCCGATGCCTTTAACTCCGGGGATATTATCCGACGGGTCGCCGACCAGACCTTTATAGTCCGGAACAAATTCCGGGCCGAAGCCGTATCGTTTTTCCACTTCTTTCTGGTTGTAAATAAATTCCTCCTTGCCTTTTTTCAAAGTATAAACTCGAACTTTGTCCCCGCTGACCAACTGCAGGGTGTCTAAATCGCCGGAGGCAATCATGATATTCAAATCTCCGGATTTTTTATTTTTTTCGGAAACAGTCCCGATTATGTCATCCGCTTCGTATCCGGCTTCTTCATAAACCGGAATGTTGAAAGATTTTAAAATTTCCCGCGAACGATTAAACTGCGGAATCAGCTCGTCATCAACTTTGGCTCTTGTGGCTTTGTATTTTTCGAAAGCCAAATGGCGAAAAGTGGGTTCGGCCATGTCGTAAGCCGCGGAGATATAGTCCGGTTTTAACTCGCGGATTATTTTTAAAAGCATGGTGGTAAATCCGTAAAGCGCTCCGGTCGGCTCGCCTTTAGGAGAAGTAAAGGGCGGCAAAGCGTGATAAGCCCGATGCAAAATCGCATGGGCGTCAAGAATCACAAGCAGTTTTTTGGCCTTTTTATCCGCCATTATGCATATTATAAAGAAAAATGGCCTCCGCCACGAGTCCCTGACTTTTTATATAAAGATTGATTTTTTTCAAGCCCGCGGGGTTCTTGTTTTTTTTACTTATTGCCAAACTCTATTTTTCTTTTGTTTTCGGAAATATGTTGGAAATTTATATCAAAATGGTCTTTGGGCAAAATTTTTGCGATGTGACGCGCCCATTCCACGACAATTATATTTTTTGGATTTTTAACAAGCTCTTTCCAGCCGAGGACCAAAATGTCTTTCGGTCTTTTGAGGCGATAAGCGTCAATATGCGCGAACAGCTTGTAGCTTTTAGCTGGTAGCTTATAGATTCTCATTATTAAAAAAGTCGGGCTTTGGATTTTGGAACGAATGCCGAGGCCCCGGGCAAAACCCTGGACGAAAGTCGTTTTCCCGCTGCCCAAATCGCCCGAAAGAGCTAAAACCAAGGCGTGTTTTCTAAAACGAAATTTCAGCAATTCTTTTGCCAGAATTTCAGCGATTTTTCGCGTGGCTCCCCCCGAATTTGTTTCAAAATAAATCGGTTTCATCTATAAGTCCATCTTATCATTTTTACTACGAAAATATTTTATCTTGCAAAAGCAGCGACAAGATGATAAGAAGAAATAAAATGGATTCTGCCGAAGAAACAATTAAAAACCTGGTGGAATCAAGCTCCAAAATTTTTGTGGGCCTGGAACCCTCGGCCGACGAAAGCGCGATCCTTGCCGCCATAGCTTTGAAAAATATTTTAAAAGACCTTGACAAAGAGGTCTTTTTGCGCCCTAAATCGCAAGAAAAATTATCGGATAAACTCAGAGAAATCCTGCCCGAAGAAAATGATCCTGAAATTCCGCAAAAAATAAAAATAAAAATCCCCAAAAGCGCGGACATCGGGGAATTACGCTACGAGGAAGACGAAAAGTTCTTGAATCTTTTCATCTTGCCGAAAAACAACATGGAACCCTCGGGACTTTTAATAGAAAAAACGCCTTATGAAATGGACGCGGCTTTTTGTTTTTTTGAAGAAGACGGCTGGGAAAAAATCAATTTCGTCACTAAGCCGCTCCGGGAAAAAATCATCTATTTTACGAATAACGGCGGGACACTCGCCGAAAAAATCAACGATATTCATCAAACGCTCAACGGCCCGCAAGCCATGTCGCCGCTAACCGCGACGCTTTTGATGTCTTTATTGGTTCATGAGACGGAAAATTTTCAAAAAAGGCGGGGCGCGGAAATTTTCTCTCTGGCCGCCTCACTCCTGGAATCGGGCGCCGATGAAAAAATCTCGAGTGAAACGGATTTAAAAGACAAAAAAATAAATTCGGCTCAAATCGTCGGCCGGGCTCTTGCGCGAACGACTCTGGAAGAAGAACTTAAAACCAGCTGGACCTATCTTACCAAAAACGATTTTCTAAAAACAAACTTAGAATCAACAAAAGAAAATATCATTTTCATTTTGCGAAAAGTCCGGTCTTATATAACCGCCACATCCTGCTCAATCATCTGTTATGAGGACGGGGACGGCGTAAAATCCCTTATTTTTAATGAAAACAAAAATATCTTAGCGGGACTGGCCGCCTCCTTTGGCGCGGCGCTTGAGAGTTCGCATTTTTTTGCCGGAGGTTTTAAAAATTTTTCCGACGCAGAAACAAAAATCCGTCAATTGCTCAAAGAAAACATCTCGGATAAAATGAAAGAGTAGAATGACCAATAAAAACGACCTCGGAACCAAACTGGAAGAATTCAGGCAAAGAGAAGCCGAGGATTTGGCGCGCTTTATGGCTCAAAAACACGGCCTGCCTTACGCCGACCTAAGCCGCATGACTATTGATTTAGACGCTCTAAAGCTGGTCGGCGAAAACGAGGCCAAAGAAGCTAAAATGGCCGTCTTCCAAAAAGTGGCCAAAAAACTCCAGATCGCGGCTTTAAACCCCGAACTTCTCAAAACCAAAGATGTCTTAAAAACGCTCGCGGAAGAAGGATATGAAGCAGAAATCTTCTTGGTCTCCGAAACCGGCTTAAAGCGCGCCTGGTCCAGATACAAGGAAATACCGGCTTTTGAAGAGATAGAAACCGGCTTAATAGACATATCTTCCGAACGGATAAAAGAATTTCGGGACAAAGTAAAAAACATTGACGATTTAAAAACTCTCATCAGGCCGTTTCTCATTACTCAAAAAATAAGAAGAGTGTCGGAAACGCTGGAAATTATTCTTGCCGGCGCTCTGGCGCTTGAAGCATCGGATATTCACTTTGAACCGCAGGAAACAGAAACGCGCATCCGTTTCCGGCTGGACGGCGTCTTATACGACGTGATTTCGTTTAACGCTTCGTCATACGGCCTGGTGATGAGCCGGCTAAAACTCGTCTCGGAAATGAAACTCAACATACATGATCGGGCGCAAGACGGAAGATTCACCATACGGCTCGAGGGAACGGACTTGGAAGTGCGCACTTCGTCTTTGCCCGGACCCTTCGGAGAAACAATCGTCTTAAGAATCCTGAATCCTAAAACAATCGCTTTGGGTCTTGAGGACTTGGGAATGCACCCCGAATTCATGAAAATTATTGAAAAAGAATTAAAGAAAGCAAACGGAATGATACTGACCACGGGACCGACCGGTTCCGGAAAAACCACGACTCTTTACGCTTTCGTAAAAAAAGTCAATCGGCCGGGAATAAACATTGTCACAATAGAAGACCCGATAGAATATCACATTGCCGGAATCAACCAAACGCAGACCGCGCCGGGAAAGGGCTATGATTTTGCTAACGGCCTGCGCTCAATATTAAGACAGGACCCGGACATAATATTGGTGGGAGAAATACGGGATTTTGAAACAGCCGAAATCGCCATGCACGCCTCTCTCACGGGCCACTTGGTTTTTTCAACCCTGCACACCAATAACGCCGCCGCCACCATCCCGCGGCTGATTGATTTAAAAGTTGACCCGACCATAATCGCTCCGGCTATAAATATGACTATGGCGCAGCGGCTGGTGAGAAAACTATGCGCCGATTGTAAAAAAGAAAGTTCCCCCAATCCGGAAGAAGAAACAGAGATTAAAAAATCATTGAAAGAGACGCCGGCCAAATACAAAAAAGACCTGCCAAAAAAAATAACCCTGTGGCGGCCGGTCGGCTGTGAAAAATGCAACGGACTCGGCTACAAGGGCAGAGTGGGAATATACGAGGCCTTTTTGGTGGACGATGAAATCGAAAGAATGATTCTGGAAAAACCGTCCGAAGCCAAACTTAAAGCCGCGATGGCCGCTCAAGATATGACGACCATGTTCCAAGACGGCGTATTAAAGGTCTTAAAAGGAATCACGTCCTTTGAAGAATTAAACCGCATCGCCGCGGATTAATGCCGCAGGGTCTCTAGGCAGATGCTTGAGGTATGGGAGCCGCAAGCTAAGGATTTGCCGAAGAAACGGCCCAGATTTGACCTCAACAAGGAAGCGTCCGGTCCGTCCTTGCGGTCAGAATCCAAAAAAAAATATAAAGTTTTGCCTAGAGACCTTGAAGCGCTAAACCATTGGCTTTCAAGCGCAGTATAACAAAATAATTATCATTTGTCAATATGTCTAACATTATAGCCAAAACAAACGAGGACGCGGGCCTGGAGCAAACATTGCGTCCATACAACTGGGATGATTATGTCGGACAGGAACCAATCAAAAGAAATTTGAAGATTTTGATGAGCGCGGCTAAAGAAAGGGGCGAAGCGTTGGAACACGTGCTGCTTCACGGGCCGGCGGGGCTCGGCAAAACATCTCTTGCCCACCTCATAGCCAAAGAAATGTCTTCCCAGATTAAAATAACTTCCGGCCCGGCTATAGAAAAGGTGGGCGATCTGGCGTCAATCCTTACGAATTTATCGGCCGGAGATATTCTTTTTATTGACGAGGTGCATCGCCTGAATAAAACCATAGAGGAAGTGCTGTATCCGGCCATGGAATCAAGAACGCTGGATATAATTATCGGCAAAGGTCCGGGCGCGCGTTCAATTCAATTGGAATTGCCGCCTTTTACTTTGATCGCGGCTACGACCCGCATAGCCATGCTTTCCAACCCCCTCCGTTCGCGATTTTCCGGAGGAACTTTCCGCCTGGATTATTACACGAAAGAAGAGCTGATGAAAATATTAAAGCGCTCGGCCGGAATATTAAAAACCGGCCTTGTTCCGGATGCCGTGGAATTGATAGCCGGCCGTTCCCGTTTTACCCCCAGAATAGCCAATCGCCTGTTAAAACGGGCCCGCGACTACGCTCAAGTGCATAAAATGCCGGAAATAAATAATGAGGCGGTTTCAAAAACCTTGGATCTTTTAGGCGTTGATAATAGGGGTCTGGAAGAAACCGACCGCCAATTACTTAAAATTTTGGTCGAAAAATTCAGCGGAGGACCCGTGGGACTGAACACTCTGGCCGCCGCGTCATCCGAAGACCCGCAAACGGTGGAAGAGGTCTATGAGCCGTTCTTACTGCGCCTCGGCTTTATTGAGCGCACTCCGCGAGGCCGGACGGCCACGCCCGCCGCCTACGAGCATCTCGGCATCAAAACGCCGCAGGCGAAATTGATTTAAAGTATAATAAAACAGTGCAAGGAAATCCGAAAATAATTATAATCCTCGCGCATTTCGCCTTTTTGCTGATATACGGCCTCTTGGTGTCGGCGCTTCTCTGGCATTACAAAAAATACAGTTTGCCCCGCGACCGGGCGCGCTGGATTATCGGATCGTTTCTTGCCGTTGCCGCCATTCTGGCCGCCATTTCCACTATTTTGATATTTTCAGTTAAATTTTAATATGCTGCAGCTTCACGAAGGAGAAAAAATCATAGTAGCGTTCCACCGGCATTGGATAGTGGTGGCGAACAAATTAACTTTTGCCGCCCTTGCTTTGATTCCGCCGATTGTCGCGCTCATTCTTCTGCCTGCGCTGCAAATTAAAGCGCAATTATTGCCGCTGGCAATCTATATCGTGGTTATTTATTTTTTGGCGGCCTTATTGGGCGCTTTCGTCATCTGGTTTGATTATTATCTTGATTTTTGGATAGTAACCGACGAACGCATTATTGACGTGGAACAAATAGGCATGTTCAGGCGCAAGACATCCGAATTTATGCTCTCGCGGGTGCAGGATGTCACCGTGGAAATTCCGAGTTTTGTCGCCACTTTGCTCCATTACGGAAATATCCGCGTGCAGACGGCCGGACAAGAGGGTTTTGAGGCCCACGATATTCCTCATGCCGATAAAATTAAAGATATAATCCTTGCGGGAGCAAAAAAAGAGAATGGGGCGCTGGAGCATTAGCCCCTCGGTAAAAAAATATGAGCGGACATTCCAAGTGGTCTCAAATCAAACATAAAAAAGCCCTGACTGACGCCAGAAAAAGCAAAGAGTTCGCGAAACTGGCGAAACAAATAACCGTTGCCGCGCGCGAAAAGGGACCTGATCCGGCGTCAAACCCGTCTTTAAGGGCGGCCGTGGAAAAAGCCCGCTCTTTCAACATGCCCTCCGACAACATTGAGCGGGCGATAAAGCGCGCGACTTCGAAAGACGAAAACGCTCTGGAGGAAGTTTTGTTTGAGGCTTACGGGCCCGGGGGTAGCGCGATATTGATTGCCGGAATTACAGACAATAAAAATCGCACGACGCAAGAAATAAAGCATCTTCTTTCCGAAAACGGCGCGAAGCTCGCCTCTCCCGGATCCGCAAAATTTTTATTCCAAAAAACCGAAGACGGCTGGCAGCCGATCGCGAACATAACAGTTGACGAAAAAACAAAAGAGGCGCTCTCAAAAATTTTTGAAGCGCTTGATGAAAACGACGACATAAACGATATATACACGAATGCCGAAATGTAAATGGCCAGCGACAAGTGTCGCTGGCCGTTAAAGCTTCCCAGAGACAAAGGACAAGGGCCCAATGTCCGAGAGACAAATCTACTTGCTGACGGCGAGACGGCCGGACCGAGTCAGGCCCAACCACCAGATCCAGCACAAGCAACAGCGCTCGTCGTTCCTGACGAGGTACGGAAAGATCTGGCCGCCGTCCGCGTTCACCACGACAATCCCCAGAAAGTCAATGCAGACCCTTTCGAGAAGAGCGGTGAGCGCCGGGAAGGAGTTCTGACACCCAACCAGCCATTCGGCGTGCTGGAAGCCGAGCGTCTGGCCGGCAATCGTCTTGCTCCGACGTTCGAACTCTTGGCCTTTGATCTGGTCTTCGCCTTTTCGAAGCAGGGTGCCAAGACGAAGCGTCACGGGCCCTTCCGGCGAAACGTCTCGCTCAATCTGGCGCACCCAGGAGTACTTGGCCTTGAGTTCTGCCAGAGTGGGCCTCCGAAGGGCCGGAATCTGGATGATCAGCTCCCCCGTCTCATGGAACGGGTCCATGGCAACCAGGCCCAACTCGCCCCGCAGGTACTCCTCGGCTTTTTCCTCCCCGCCCATTTTGTTCACAATTGACTCAAACCAGTTAATGGGCCTGTGGCCGTACTTGGACATCTCAAACTCCCTTCCGGCTGATAGCCGTTCCTTCCGCCTTTTAGACGGAGGGCCACAAAGTGCGGCATCATGCTTTGGCCGTCCCAATGACAGCCATAGCCAGAAAATCTTAATTTTTAAGGCCTTTTGGCTATGGCCGCCGGTAAAAAAATTTTAAGAACTATGCGTGCATTATACACTCATTCTATTAGTTTGTCAAACCATCCTTTTTGGGCTGAATCGTGTCAAAATTAAGCAGTGGGCAGAAAAATTTTAGGAATAGACCCCGGATACGGACGATTGGGATACGCCGTTTTGGAAAACGGCGCGCTTTCGGATGCGGGCTGTCTTGAAACGCCCAAGGAGATGGCGCACGAGACGCGCCTGGCCGCGATTGCCGGCGGCTTTAAAAATCTTCTTGAAAAATATAAACCGGATATCCTCGCGCTGGAAAAACTTTTTTTAAATACGAATCATAAAACAGCTATGCGCGTAGCCGAATCCCGGGGCGCGATTCTTTCTTTGGCTCAAGGCCTCGAAATCCGCGAATTTTCTCCTCCGGAAGTAAAACTTGCCGTCTGCGGATATGGCAGAGCCGATAAAAAACAGATTGAAAAAATGATAAAAATCATATTTAAAACCGATCTCTCCTTAAACGATGATGCTATTGACGCCGTCGCCATAGCCCTTACGGCTTCGGGATGTTATCCACAGGGTCTATAAATAACGCTTTACAAGACCGAAAAGAGTTGATAAAAATAAATCCATCCCCCGATGTTTATCGGGACGGTCGCATAAATCTTTATAAGAATGTCCAAAAGAAATATGCTCTACCAAGACAACGGAGACCTCAATGACGGAGCTATCTATGCTCAAGAAGACGAGGTTGACGCAGAGGAAGGAGGAGAACTCCCGGAAGAGAAAGAAGAGGGAGAAGACGCGGAAGAATAATAAATTTTAACCGAAATTCCCCCGATTACTGTTGGGGGAATTTTGGTTATTTCAGCCTTATCTTGAGAAATCGTTTTTTGCCGACGCGCAAAACTCCTTCTTTATCTATTTTCTCGTGAATGTTTTTCGCCACAATGCCGTCAAATTCCACCGCTCCCGCCTTTATCAGGCGCGAGGCCTCGGAATTGGAAGGCGCCAGACCGGAATCAACTAAAATGCTCTTTAGCTTTTTTCCTTTTTCGGCAGAAAAAACAACCGCGCTTTCCGGCAATTCTCTTTTCTGAAATGTCTCTACGAAAAATCTTCTGGCTTGGTCCGCTTCTTTTTTGCCGTGATACTTTGAGGTAACGGCTTCGGCCAGCTCCAGTTTAGCGTCTTTCGGATTAATTTTTCCGCCGCCCAAAAGACGGCCGAGTTCTCGGATTCTCGCCGAATCGGTATCGCTATAAACCTCAAAATACCGGATTATTAAATCGTCGGGAATGCTCATTATTTTTCCGAATTTTTCTTGAGCGGAGTCGTTTAAGGCAATATAATTTCCCGAACTTTTGGATTGTTTCTCTCCTCCGCGGATACCGGGAGTAATTTTAGTGGTAATAATGACCTGGGGAGATTGCCTGAATTTTTGCTGCAAATCCCGCCCCATCATTTCATTAAAAAGCTGGTCCGATCCGATTATGGTTAAATCCGACCCGAGCATAACCGAATCGTAGCCCTGCAAAATTGGATAGATAAGCTCGTTTTCAAAAATATCATTGCCTTCTTTTATTCTTTTCTGGAACATATCGCGCTTAATCAGTTGGGCGTTGGTGAATAGCGACATAAGTTCAAGCAGTTTTTCGGTTTTCATTTTGGAATACCATTCGGAGTTTTTGCGTATTTCAAAAATCTTCTTGTCAGTCAAAAGAATTTTAGAAACCTGTTTTATAAATTCTTTCGCTCCCTTTTTTATATCGGCGTCCGAAACTTTTTTACGCGCCTCGTTCCTCCCTGTCGGGTCGCCTATCTTCGTCGTGAAGTCCCCCACCAGAAAAACAACTTTGTGCCCTTCTTCCTGAAAAGCGCGCATCAGCCACAAATTAACCGCGTGCCCCAAATGCAAAAATGGAGATGTAACATCAACGCCGTATTTTATGCGGAGTTTTTGCCCAGATTTCAACCGTTTCTCAAGTTCATTTTTGATGATTATGCCTTCCGAGAGCCGAGTGATTTTTTCTTCCAACTTTTTGCTTAAACCTTTCGCCATTTTTAGATGATAGCACAGAGATTTGTTTTTTTTCAGACCCTTGACAACAAATAAATGAGGTGATAGAAACAAGGTGGTGTCCAGGCATAGGGCTTGGGAGTTCGTTAGCCGCCAAATAAGAAGGAGGACGCTGTGCTGAAGACAATAAACGAGCTTCAAAAGACCGTGGATCAGTTGGAGCAAGGAGTCTGCGACTTTGAGGTGGTCGACGAAAAGGCGGGACACTATGGTGCCATGGTCCCATGGTGCTACGCATTCCACTTTGTTCGCTCTGACAAGAGCAAACTGACGATTGAATTGGATGCTAGTGGCACACAAGTGTTGTGCGCCGGCACCGTCAAAAAACTCTGGCATATCCCCATGATCCCCTTGGTCTTTGGGAAAAAGAGAAGGGCACGGCAGTTGGCACTTCATTTAATTGCCCAGTTGGCTAGCATAAAACAGATAGGTCCATGCGGTATCTGGGGCGGGACACTCAAAGGAAGGTTGGGTTCTCAAGGTGAATACATACCTTTGTAGTCACGCCTAAACCACACGCCGATGCGCAAAAAACGCATCGGCATTTTTCTTACTTTGATTTTTGCGACATTTGAAGTGCCGAATAAAGATTTGAGTGTGGTTGAAAAATTCTTAAAAAAATGGTAATATGAACGCTAAATGGCAAGGAGGACTAAAGGTAAAAGGGGACTAAAAATATTTTTCCCATACGGTGTGGTCGGCGCGGTTTTTGCTGTGGGCGCCTTTTCCGTCTGGGCTATGACCATTGATTTGCCGGATTTTAAGACCTTTGACCAGCGAAAAATAATCCAATCAACCAAAATTTACGACCGGTCCGGCGACATATTGCTTTATGACATCCACAACGACATACGCCGAACCGTCGTGGCTTTAAATGAGGTGCCGGCGAGCGTAAAAAACGCCACCGTGGCCATAGAGGACTCTAATTTTTATAATCACCGCGGCGTGGATTTTTCTTCAATCGCGCGCGCCGCTTTTACCAATCTCTTATACGGCGAGGTGCGGCAAGGCGGCTCAACCATAACCCAGCAATTGGTAAAAAAAGCCCTTCTGACGGACGAACGCACGATCCGGCGTAAATTCAAAGAATTGATTTTGGCTTTAAAACTTGAGCGCGTTTTAGATAAGGAGCAGATTCTTGAACTTTATTTAAACGAAATACCTTACGGCTCTTCCGCTTACGGGATAGCCGCGGCGGCCGAGACATTTTTCGGAAAAAAACTTGGCGAAATTACTCTGGCCGAAGCGGCTTATTTGGCTTCTCTGCCGAACGCCCCGACATTTTATTCCCCTTACGGTTCGCGTCAGAAAGAATTGGATGAAAGAAAAAATCTGGTTCTTAAAAGAATGGCCGATTTGGATTTTATAACCGAAGAAGAATCGGAGGCGACTAAAAAAGAAGTGGTTAAATTCGTGCCCAGAGGCAATGAAACGCTGAAAGCGCCTCATTTTATTTTTTACGTCAGGGACTACCTGACCCAAAAATACGGGGAAGATGCGGTGGAAAATGGGGGATTGAAAGTCATCACCACTCTTGATTGGAATCTTCAGCAAAAAGCGGAAGAATTGACCAGAAATTTCGTTGAAGACGAGGAAGAAAAATTTAATGTTTATAACGCGGGGTTGACGGCCGCGGATCCGGCTTCCGGCCAGATTCTCGTAATGGTCGGCTCAAAAGATTGGTTCTCCGACCCCGAACCCGAAGGATGTTCGCCGGGCTTAAACTGCAAATTTGAACCGCACGTAAATGTGACCGCTTACGCCTCGGGCCGCCAGCCCGGCTCGGCTTTCAAACCATTTGTTTACGCGACTGCTTTTCAAAAGGGCTTTACTCCCGAGACCGCGGTTTTTGATTTGCCGACCGAGTTTAATCCGTCTTGCGACCCGGACGCGGCCAAGGCCCTTGCCCGAGAAGAAGAACAAAACGAAGAAAAAAAAGATAATTGCTATCACCCGAGAAACTATGACGGCGTCTTTCGCGGGCCGATAATTCTGCGGGAAGCGCTGGCTCAATCCATCAACCTGCCGGCAGTCAAAACTCTTTACCTCGCCGGCCTTTCGGAATCGCTTAAAACCGCGAAAAAACTGGGCATTACAACCCTTAATGATCCCGACCGTTATGGTTTAACTCTGGTTTTAGGCGGAGGAGAAGTTAAATTGCTGGAAATGGTCGGAGCATACGGGGTCTTCGCTAACGATGGAGTGCGTAATCCCCTAACATCAATCCTCAAAGTGGAGGGCGCGAAAGGAAACATTCTTGAAGAATTCCAGCCAAAACCCGAAGAAGTTCTTGATAAGCAAACCGCCCGTCTGATAAACGATGTGCTCTCGGATAATGAAGCCCGAACTCCGGCTTTCGGCGCGGCCTCTCCCTTATATTTTCCTGGCTGGGATGTCGCGGCTAAAACCGGAACCACCAATGATTCCAGAGATGCCTGGGTGGTGGGCTATACTCCCAATCTGGCTTGGGGGGTGTGGTTCGGCAATAACGACAATTCGGAGATGGTCAAAAGCATTGCCGGATTTATCGCAGCACCATTGTGGAATGCTTTTTTTCAGGAAGCGTCGCGTACCCTTGAAAAAAAAGAATTTGTTCCTCCGGCTCCGACCGAACCGAAAAAGGCGGCGCTTAACGGCGAGTGGCGCGGAAGCCGAACCTATACTATTGATAAAATTTCAAAAAAATTAGCGACTGCTTTTACGCCCCAGCAGTATAAAGAAGAAAGACCCCTGATTCAGATACATTCGATTCTTTACTGGCTGGATAAAAATAATCCGGACGGCCCCATTCCCCAAAATCCGTCAGACGACTCCCAATTTTCTTTGTGGGAATATCCCGTAAGAAAATGGGCCGAATCAAAAAATCTCCGCGAAGAGAGCGAAAGCGACATCCCGACGCAATATGATGATGTCCATCTTCCTCAATACGCGCCCAGCGTTTCTTTCGCGCTGGAACCGCCAAGCGAAATTCAATATTCCGGCTCTCTATCTTTTCGGCTCGCGGCCACGGGACATTACCCCATAAACCAGATGGATATTATTTTTGGCGGCAGATTTATCGGCTCCATCAGAAACGCGCCCTATTCGTTTTCCATTGATCTTGCAAAAATAAAAGACCTGCGCCCCGAAGAAACTCTGGTCGTAAATGTTTATGACAGCGTCGGCAACAGTTCTTCGCTTGAAAAAAAGATAAACTTAAAATAAATCTAAGAACTCTTCATCGGCATTACCAGATAAAGATACGAAACATCGCGGGGGTTTTGAATTAAAAGGGGCCGGCTCGCGCCTGAAAAACGCAGAATGACGCTATCGGAATTTATGGGCTCCAATCCCTCAAGCAGATATCTCTGATTAAAAGACATCTCAAGATTTTCTCCGGTGATTTGCGCCGAAATTTGCCCCGTATGTTCGCCTAACTCGGCGTCGCTGGTGGTTATCTCCAATAAATTGTCTTCGGGATAAGCGCGCAATTTGACTTCTTTTAAACGTCCGGAAAATACTCCGGCCAATTTGATGTTTTCAATAAGATCTCTGCGATTTAAAGAGACCTCGGTGCTGAAAGAAGAGGGTATTATTTGTTCATAATCCGGAAAATTGCCTTCAACCAGGCGCGTAAAATAAGAAAATGACGGGTGCGAGACGAAAAGATGGTGTTCATCAAAATTTAATTCGATGTCTCCTTCAAAATTTTCCAGTATTTTTACGAAATCAGCCGCTGATTTTCCGGGAAACAAAAAAGAATCAATCCCCTTGGTTTCCATATCAAATGTCTTTTCAGCCAGCCGAAAAGAATCCGTGGCAACCGCTTTTACGGCTGATTTATTTTTGTATGAAAAAAAGACGCTGGCTATCTCCGGTTTAATGTCCGAGTCCGATCGGGCAAAAACCACGTTTTTTATGTAGGAACAAAGTTTTTCGGCTTTCATCGTTAATTTTCTGTCGCTTTTCACTCTGGGTAATTTTGGGAAATCATCTTCGGCGTAGGCCTTTATGGTGGTTGCCGTATTTTTTGTGACCAAATGAAGATTATTATCTTTTGATTCCAAAATTATTTTATCGTCGTTTGCCGATGATAAAAGAGAAATTATAGGTTTAACCGGAATGACGATTGTCCCTTCTTTTTTTATTTCCGCGGGTATTTTTGTTTCAAAACCGCTGTATAAATCAGTTGCCCTGATTAAAATATGATTTTTATCGGTTTTTAAAAGAACTCCGTTTAAAATCGGGTTGATATTTTTTTGGTTGGTTTGTTTTTCGGCTAATTGCAGACCTTTTTGAAGATTATTTTTTGAACACGACAACTCCATAATATTTATTTATTTATTAAACTGCAGTTTATAGTAGTAAGTGTTAATAAGTGGAAAAATTAATAATTTCTTTTAATTTATGGTTATTTCGGCCAAAAATTTCAGTAAATTCTGTTGATAACCCGTGGAAATAAACGCCGTAATTTTTAATCAATTTCCATTTTCCAAAATTATTCACATTTTTTCAATAAGATTTTCACTGTTTTCCCTCCTCCTCGTATAATTGAGACCTGATCGTTTTTATTTCTTCTTTTAAGCGGTCGTCCTTTTTCAAATCCTCGGCTATTTTTGTGCAGGCATGAATGGCCGTCGTATGATCCCGCCCGCCGAACTTCTTGCCTATGTAAGGAAACGAGCCGTTAAAATCCTCTCTCAAAATATACATGGCCACTTGTCTCGGGCGCACCACTTCTTTTCTTCTCGTTTTTTCAAACAGGTATTTTTCGGGAATGTCGTAAAATTGGGATATTTTGTGGATAATAATCTGGGTGCTTAAGGTTTTTTTCGGTTTTTCATTTTTTGCCAGGATTTCTTTAACTTCCGCCAAATCAAGAGGCCGTTTTTTCATTTTGGAACGGAGAATTATGGAGTTTAGCGCTCCCTCCAGTTCCCTTATGTTTGATTGAATAGCCGAAGAAATGTATTCCAGTATTTCAAGCGAGGGAGGATATTCCTGTTTTTCCGCGGTTTTTGACTGCATAATAGCCAGCCGCGTTTCATAATCCGGCTCCACTATGTCGGCTATCGTTCCGCCCTCAAAACGCGATCTAAGGCGGTCCTCAATATTCGGTATGGATTTCGGCGGCCTATCGGAGGAAAAAATTATCTGTTTATTGGCCTGATGCATGGCGTTAAAAGTATGGAATATTTCTTCCTGCGTGGAGGCCCCGCGGCTGGCTATAAACTGAATATCGTCAATTATTAAAACATCAAAGGACCTGTATTTGTCTTTAAAAAAATTGGTTTCATTATTGCGGATGGCCGAGACCAGCTCGTTAGCAAAGCGCTCGGCGCTCAGATAATAAACTTTTTTTTCGGGGTGGTCGTTTTTGATTTTGTTGCCGATGGCCTGCATTAAATGGGTTTTGCCAAGACCCACGCCCCCGTAAATAAAAAGCGGGTTGTAAAGAACTCCGGGACTTTTTATGACCGATAAGGCGGAAGCGTGGGCCAAATCGTTAAACGCGCCCACGATGAAATTATCAAAGGTATATCTTGGATTGAGATTGGTTTCGCGGTCGGTGTATATTTCGCGAAAATCCATTTGTTCTTCCGCGGGTTTGGATTCAGGTCTCTTTTCCTGCGCGGGTCCGACGGCTATCTTAAATTCCACCGAGCGCACCTCCGGCGAACGGGTCCGGAGACATTTCAAAATATGTTTTTGGTATTTGTCTTCAAGCCATTCCTTAACGAAGGCCGAGGGTGTTCCTATGATTATTTTGCCCTCATTATCGTCAACGATGGAAGTTTTTTGAAACCAGGTTACGAAATTGGCCTTTGAAACGGTCAGTTCCACCTCTCCCAGAATTTCTCTCCACAATTCTTCTTTTGTCATAAAATAAAATATTTTGGCCGCGTTTTTAAACAATGTTTATATTATACTTTTTTAAAATTCCCGTTCCTAACTTTTCAACCTCGCTAAACCTTTATACTGATGTTAATAACATGTGGATGATTTGTGAATATTGTTTAAATCGGAAATATGTTGTAAAAATATTATATGTCGCCAAAAAGAACTTATCAGCCGAAAAAACGCAAAAGGGGCAGGACTCACGGTTTTTTGTCCCGTTCCCGCAAACACGGCGGAAGAAACATCTTGAAAAGGAGGCGCAGGAGAGGCCGCAAGAAATTATCCGTTTAGCCAATGGCTCTAAACCGTCAGAATCGTCTGTCGAACGGCAAGGAACTGCGTAGCGTAATTCGTTACGGTAAGCGTTTTGAATCGCCCGAGTTTAAGATATATCTGGAAAAATCGGGTTTACCCGCTACCAGAATCGCGATCGTCGTTTCAAAAAAAATAGACGCCTTGTCAACCGCCCGCAATAAACTGAAAAGAAGAATCGGGGAAGCAGTGAAGAAATTTCTTCCAACCCTCGCCCGCTCGTATAACATGGTCGTAATGCCGAAAGGAAGCGCGAAGAATTTAACTTTTCGGGAACTTGAAGAGGCGTTAACAAATATATTCGCCAATGATTTCAGCCGTTTTTAATGAAATATTTTATCGTCCGCTTTTGAACGCTCTGGTGTGGCTCACCGGCTTTTTGCCCGACCACGATTTCGGTCTGGCCGTAATAATTTTAACCGTAATCGTGCGGCTGATTCTTTTTCCTCTCTTGCACCGCTCCGTAAAGACGCAAAATAAAATGAAGCAGATTGAGCCGGAGCTCAAAAAAATAAAAAACGATTTTAAAAACCGCGAAGAGCAAGCCCGCCGCACCATGGAACTTTATCGGGCGCACGGCGTTAATCCCCTTTCGGGCGTGTTCCTGATTTTTTTACAGCTTCCCATTCTTATCGCTCTTTATTTTGTTTTTAAAGAAAGTCCGCAAGCCAACGCCGAATATCTTTATAGTTTTATCCTTATGCCCGAAAAAATAAAAATGATGTTTTTGGGCTTGTTTGATTTGGGTCAAGGCAGCATGATTCTCGCAGCTTTCGCGGCTGTTTCCCAGTTTTTGCAGATAAAATTGGCGCAGCCCCCGGTTCAAAAACAGGATAAGACCCAAACGCCTGATTTTGCCAAAATGCTTTCAAAACAAATGACCTATTTTATGCCGGTTTTGATATTTTTTATAGCCGCGCGTTTTCCTTCGGCCGTCGCTCTTTACTGGACAGTATCCAATATTTTTGCTACAGTGCATGAAGGAATGGTCAGGAATAAAGCCAAAAAAATTTCTTATGCCGAAAGAATCAGTGGAGAAAATTCAAAACCTGATACAAAACATTCTTGAAAGAATGGGCTGTTCGGGATCGGTGGATTTTATTGAATATCCCGAGAATCTTTTTTTTAACATTCACACCAAAGACAGCGGCATTCTGATAGGCGAAGCCGGAGAGCGGCTTAAAGCGTTCAATCATGTGGTTCATAAAATAATTGAACGCGAATCCGCCCCCGAGATTAAGGACTTGAGATTTCTTATTGATATCAATGATTATCAAAAACAAAAAATAGAAGAATTGAAGGATTTGGCGCGCCTTTCGGCGCAACGCGTGAGATATTTTAAAAAAGAAGTTGAAATGCGGCCGATGTCGGCTTACGAACGGCGCATAATTCATTCAACGCTCACCGAATATCCCGATATAGTCACTCAAAGTTCCGGCGAAGGACTTGAAAGAAGGGTGGTGATAAAACCCCTATAGTCAGCTTATAGCTATCAGCAAGCCAACAGCTATAAGCTAATTTGTAGGCCCCAAAGGGAGTCGTCTATTTGGTTCGTAAAATAGAGGAATTCGTCGTTAGCGCCCGCGCGAATTTGACCCACATCAATAATCGTTTCGTCGCTTATGATATTTTTTTCTCCGCTTTCAAGATTTGTTTTCCACAAAACATCAAAGGTAAAAACTTTTCCTTTGAGCCGGTCATCGGGGTAGAGGCCGGCGGGCAAAGCGGAATCAATTCCGCAATAGATTATTTTTGAATCAATCCGGCTAAAGGCGCATTTTGAAACCAGGGTCGCGATATTAAGGTCTTGTGTTTTTTTAGCCGCGACATCGTATAAAAAGAGTTTCGGTTTTTGGTTCGCGCCGTCAAAAGCCGAAAAGATTATTCTTTTTCCGTCAAAAGACCAAAGCGTTTCCAGGCCTTTCGCGGGACCGAGAATTTTTTCAAAATTTCCCCTTTCAATATCGTAGCGAAACAGGAACCCGTCGGCAGAGCCGGACGGTTTTGATAAAAATGAGATGATGCCGGGCAAAGGCCAGTTTATCAGCCAGTCCTGAAACGGCGAAGTTAATATCTCGCTTTGTTTGGTGTTATCGGGATTGGCGGCAATAAGGCGCGACCCCAGGCCCGAAGGAAGCAGGTAAAGCAAGCGTTCGCGATCCGGCGCGTAGGCGACATCTAAAATATTTGCCGGCAAAATCAGGGCTTTAGTGGAAGTTGAGACGAATTCGGCGGAGATTATACGCGTATTTTCTCCTTCAAAATATTTTAAAATCGCCTTTTTTCCGTTCGCGGACCAGACGGCGTCAAAAACTTTGGGGATGGTGGTATTTGATATTCGCTCAATATTTTGCGCCTTGGGGTCTGATTCAAAAACATGGCCGGTTTGACGCTCAATCCAGCGGATTTTTTCTTCTTGCCCTTCATTTTTAAAAACCGCAAAGCCCGCTACCGGATTAGCTGAAAGCAAAGTAAAGCGGCTTTCAGAAATTTCTCCGATTTTCCCCGTCCGGGGCGCCACCTCTGCGGGTTCTTCTCCGCCGAATAAACCGAAAGGAAAACGCAGTACCGGCCCGCGTTCCGCCGTTTCTTCGGGCGCCGGCCTGACCGTAAGCCAAATCGCCCCCGCGGCGATTACGAGGATGAAGAAGATTATGAGTCCGATGGCAAAAGGTTTATTCATTACGACTAATTATATAATATTATTTTATTACGCATCGTGAATCTGTATTTTTGAAATCGTTCAGATTTTTGTTTAATCTATCCAGATTATTTTTGCGATCAATACACAGCTGCGCTTTTTCCCCCAAGCTATTATTACAGGCCTTAAATGATATTTCGGCTTTGCGGATATCAGCTTCCCTGGCCTTTACTATATTGGCGCAATCCGGATTGTTTAAAGCTCCTTGTTGCGCTTCGGTGGCATTTTTTTGCGCTTCGGAGTATTTTTTCATTAATTCTATATTTTGTGTTTTGCCAAACAACGCTTCTTCCAATTTCGGGCATACGCCGTTTGGACATTCCAGCTTCAACTTTCCGGGTTCGCGTAAAGTTACGAGGTCCGGATTTATTGTGTATAAAACCAGCCATGAAATAAGGGCTAAAAATAATCCGCTAAGGGCCGCGGTTATACGGCTTTTGGCCGCTTCTATCTGCGGAGGGCTGATGGCTCCGGCCATCCATTGAAAGCCCGCGAATATTAACATAATGACGCTAAGCGCTCCCGCAGTGGCAATGCCTATCGGAAAAAGCCACCTTAAAAATCCGAGAAGGTCTCCTTTAAACGTCTCAAATTGTTTGCAAACATCGGATTTGCAGCCGCTCGGATTGCCCGCGTTTATCGTATTATCAGCGGCCGCGAAAGCCGTGAGCGCTGTAGAGGCGATAAGAATCGCGATGATTATTAAAATGATGGCCGATTTAGCGTACATTGATGATGAGAGTGGCGCGCGCCTGCTGAAACACGCTTTTTAAATTTTGAATAATGTTTTCAACCGTGATAAATCCAGACGCCTCCGGAACGACCTTAAGACGCAATAATTCTTCGGGACCGCCTTTTTCTGTTTTTTCACGGTCAACGCGCCATTCCCGCGTCAGCGTCTCGCCTTGAGAAAAAAAATAAGGAGAGGAGCGAAATTCTTTTTCTTCGCCCGGAGACATGTCTATTCGTTCAAGAGCCAGAGCGCCGACGGGCCCCTCAAGCGCGTGTTCTTCATAAAAGACGATTTCCGGGGACGTAAGCGCCATCTCCGTTGTTTTTTGCGCGCCAACCGTTTGGTCGGCGTTTGAAACCTTTAAAGTTATCTGTTGCGGAAGATTTACTTCGCTGGAAGCGCGTAAAATTATGCTTTTTCGGTTTAAACCCGAGGCGTCCGGCTGATCTTCTCCGTCGAGCGACCAGCGATAAATAAGATTGGAGACCGAGAGTTTTCTTCCTCCGGAGGCAACATCGGGAAAAGCGGTAATTATAACCGTGGATCCCGGAGAAGCCAGGGCTTTGCCTTTGTACCACCTGGGAATTGATGTTTCGGCTCGCCACAAAAGATCAACATCGTTTACGGTTAAAGTCCGCGAGGCCTCGTAAGAGATTGCGCCGGCCAAAGCCGTTACGCGCAGATTAATCGTTGAGCCGAGTTCTCCCGTATTAAAATTATAAGCATTGGCGCCGGCGCCCTTTAAGACCTCTTTGCCGTTGAAAAACCAAGTTATGTTTGCCGATCGCGGGTCAAAGGCCGCGCTTAAGAGGCGCGCCGCGTAGCTTTCATTCGGCCCCGGAAAATCTTTTTGAGGGCCGTCAAAATTCTGGCGCAATTCAATAAAAGTGGAGTTTTGGGACGGCCCGATTTGGGCATTGGCAAAAAAAGCAAAAGCCGCGACGAGAACCGCAAGCAAAATTATTTTTATTAAGAAGCGAAACATGTTTAAGCGATTTTATTTAATCCGGCGGCGGCTTGTAATTTCGGAGAATTGTTATAGCCGATGGTTATTAAAGCCATTCCGAGGCAGGATAGCCCCCCGGTAAGACGGGAATATCCGCTCCACGGCGCTTTCAGCCCGCGCAGTTCCGCCCAAGCGACCATTATTCCCCAGCCCGTTAATTTTATTATACCACCCATAATCACTCCCGCTCCCGGAAGGAAAAAAAGTATGGCCGATCCGGCGGCAATCACGAGGGATGACGCGCCGTCAATGAGCGCTGCGGCTCCCAGCACGATGGTCGCCTCCATTAATTCAACTTTTTTCGCGGCTGATTTTTCGGCGGCAGCCGTTACTGTGTCATTTTTTCTTGAGGCCGCGAGGCGCAAAGCGCGCTCGTTTTCGGTTTGATTTTGTTTTTCTTCAACCATTTTCTAAAAGCTATAAGCCAACAGCTAAAAGCTAATTGTTAATTTCTCCCTTCGCCTTTTTAATGGCTAATAATTGGTGCGGGTCGGAAGTTATAATCTGGTCTTCGGTGTAGGACGATATTATTTTTATGGCCACATGTTTAAGTCCGGCAAAAAACAGTCCTTCGCCGATGTCCGATTCCAAAATCAGGAATTTTTCCTCGTCGGTGAGGTTGAAGGTTTTTTGCACAAGGTCAATCGTCGCCGGCGATTGTTTCAAGAGCAGTTGTATTGAAGAGTTGGTAATGATAGGCACGCCGTAAGGAGAGCGCAAAAAGTCGCCCACATCCTGGGTAATCGTCGCCACTCCCAAAAAATATTTTCTCGCGCGCTTGGCTATGCCGAAAAGGAAAGACGCTCCCTGTTCTTCCTTCATCATCCACCAGGCCTCGTCTATCACCAGGAGACGTTTTTTAAGATTTTTTCGCACCGAATTCCAGATATAATGGGTTATTAAATACATCGCTACCGGACGCAATTCGTCTTCCATATCCCGCACCGAAAAAACCACGAGGCGTTTGTTTATGTCCACATTCGTCGGTTTATTTATGAATCCGGCCCAAGTGCCCTGGGTGTATTTGCGCATTTTCTGCGCGAGCCCTTCCCCTCCTTCCATATTGGCCAGCACCAGTTCCAAATCCGAAAGTATCGGCGGTATTTTTGAAGAAAAATCGGAATCGGGCGTGATGTCGCGGGAGGCGTAGGTTTCGGTTATGGCCCGATCCAGCACCGAGTCCTCTTCCGGAGTAAGCCCGCCGAGCATTATTCTAAAAAGTCCCACCAAATTTATGATGTTGGAGCGTAAAATATCCGTCGGGTCCTCGTCTTCCCTGGGTTTCGGAAGTTCAAAGGGATTTATATGATGTTCGGAAGAAAGTGAGATATTGAAATACCTGCCGTCAACGGCTTCGGCCAGATATTCGTATTCCCTTTCGGGGTCAATGATGATGACATCCGTGTCAAACATTAAAGAGCGCAGGATTTCCAGTTTCGCGGCGTAAGATTTTCCCGAACCGGCTTTGGCGAAAATGACCGAATTGTAATTTTCCAGAGAAAATCGGTCAAAAAGCACCAAACTGTTGTTGTGGCGGTTGACGCCGTATAAAATTCCTTTGTTGGAAGTGAGGTCAAAAGAAACGAAAGGAAATAAACTGGATATGGGCGAAGAATTCAGGCGGGAGTTTATGGCCAGTTTGTCTTTGCCGAGAGGAAAAACCGTCAGCAGCCCCTCGTCCTGCTGGAAAAGGGAGGGCTTGGCGTAGATTAATTTGGATTCAAGCATATTTCTTATTTCCGTTTCCTCCCTGTTAAGCTCTTCTAAAGAATCGGCGTAGATGGTGATATAAAGTCCGAATGAAAATAATTTTTCCTGCGCCTGCTGCAGCTGGTCTCTGAGCGTTTCAAGATTCTGGTGGGCGGCGTCCAGCATCGGGTCCCTGACCAGTCCCTTTTCTTCGCGAAGATTTATTTGCGACTGGACTTCGGCCACTTTCTTTTGAAGTTTTCTTAAAACATCCGCGGTGTCCATCGGATGGACGAAAATGGATACGTCAAAAACTTTGTCCAGATTGATAATGGGACTAAACCAATTTATGGAGAGGTATTTGGGGTAAGAAAAAACAAAAATGGTGCGCGCTATTTTTTCCCCAATTTTTACGTAATTGGAATTTACTTCCAAGGCCGACGGCGCGATGATGTCTTTTAATTCCAAAACCGCCGCTTCATAAATCTGCGAGGGTTCAATCGCGATGATTTCTTCCGGCGTTTCTTTTTCTTTCTTTTTGAATAAGTCCCTTAAAGCCATAATGTTAAAGTTTAAGTTCTAATTTGCGGCGCGTGTCCTTTTTCCAGTTCGCCCGGGTTGAATAATCCGTAAAACAATTCAACCGCCTCCTCGGTGTTTAAAGGAACGGTTCTTATTCCGGCAGAAGCGATGGCGCCCGATATCGTTTCGGCTCTTTGCCAGAGCTGGTTTTTGTATTCCTCAAATTTTTCATCTTTCAATTGCCCTTCCGCCTTTTCTTTTTTGCCGAATAATTCCCCGAAAATTCCGCCGATGCCGCTTTTGCCTCCGATCGCGAACGGAGGCGCGTAAGAAACGACGATGTAAAAATTTTTATCAACGATTTTGGTGGTTTCCACGAAATTTTTTACGAATTCCACATATTCCCTGGTCTGGATTTTTAGAAGCTCGCTCGTCTGCTCCCGCTCGGCTTCCCTTAAGGTCTCAAGGTACGGCTCAATGTTGAGCCGGCGCGACTGGATAAAAATCTGCACGGAAAAATCCAGAGAATTCAAGAAATTCTGATATTGCGCGGTGATGGCTTCCTGTTCTTCCGCGGAACGTAACGCGAAATTCAGGGACGACGCCATCAGCATTATATGCAGATTGCCGTCCTCGGTGATGATGATGCCGTCTCTGATTTCGCGAATCGGCACGAATTCCTGCGCTGATAGGGGTTTTGCCATTTATTTTATTTTTTCTTTAACGTCTAAAGACCAAGCCAAGTCCTTTAATTTGCCTTCGGTGATTTTGGGGATTACCAATTCCTCCTTTTTGATTTCCGGAGTTTTTTGCGCCGCGGATTTTTTTATATCCCGCTTTTTCCAGATGTATAATTTTGATTTGGCGTAAAAAGACAAAGCATTGGCCAGAAGGCTTATGAAGGGCTGATTGTTTACTTTATAAAACGCCAGAGCCGCGGCCAAAACCCCGACCGGCAGGCCAAGAAAAATCACTCCGGCCACGCCGAAGAATACATAAATAATGAAAATTGAAGCGGCCCCTCCCAAAACATAAATAAACTGCTTGAGCGTGAGCGGCCCAAAAATCTTGTCTTCCACTTCTATGAATTGAGGAACGCTAAATTGGCGCATATTTATTTTGGGGGTTCTTTATAAGGGTCGGCTTTATCCGGATAACGATTCTCTTCTCGCGCTTTTTCAATTTCAAGTTTTTGTTCAAAAGGCGATTTTTTTATGTTTTGCGGCTCTTTAACTTCCGGCGCCTTTTGGATTGAAACGACAGGCGGCGGATTCGGGCCGCGCTCGGCCGTAGGAACTGGCGTCGGAACTGGCGTCGGAGCCGGCGCAGGAGTTTCCATGGCGATTCCCTCGCCCACCGCGTGAATTTTTTTGAGCGACTCTTTGACTTTTGAAAAGATTTCCTCGTTTATTTCAGACGCGATTTTTTTAGCCGTCTCAATATCAATTTCCAATTTCTTGCTTAAATTCCTTATGAAATCGCGCGGATGAACGGAGCCGAGCATTAAGAGGCCGACTTCTTCGGCGAGTTTTCCCGTTTGTTCTATATTCAAGCCGTATTTTTTGGCTATGGCTTGAATAATATTGGCCGAATTGACGTCAAATATGGCGTCTTTCAAGTCCTGCGGCAGATTTTTGAATTTTTCGATTGGATCGTTTTGCATATTTTATTTTAAGGGTTAGGTCCTCTAAATCCTGCTTGCTGTCGTTGTTGTCCCCCGCCTCCACCGCCGTAATTTACATAAGAACCCAGCAGGGCTTTATGCGGCCCGTCGGCTTCCAATTGGCTGGCCAGAGTATCATTCCCGACATTTCTAAGGCGCGCCGCGATTTGTTGTATGCTGTTTCCGCCCGATCTCGCTGATAAGTGCCCGAAGAACGCGGCCGTCTCTTGAGCGTTCCTTGATTCAACAATACTTTGCATGTGTCTGATATTCCCTTTGCTGACCAGCGCGTCCATGGCGTCTCTATTTTCAAAGAAAGAACCGGAAAGATCGGCGATTTGGGCCGGCGTGATTTTTTCTCCGACTCTGCGCCATTCCTCCGGCGTTTGGGCGTATTGGTAAAGGAGATTATCAATGTCTTTGGTATTTCTGCCGATTCCCTTGGCCATAGAGGCGCTGCCGCTGATATGCTTACCGGTAAAGTTTCCTTCGGTTTTCAGGTTTTTATGGCCGGCCAGAATTTCAGCGATAGCAATTCTTCCTTCGCGCGAAGTTCCGAACTGGGTTGAAAGATTTTTAAGTTCGGAGTCGGAGTATTTTTCATATTTTTTCTTCGCGCCATCCACGTCCTCGCGGGCTTTAGCGGTGATTTGTCCCAGGCCTCTCGTAAGAAAAGGAATGCGGCGCAATAATTTGGCCGAAGCGGCATCGCTTGTAGCCAATTCCTTGGCAATGGGAGCGCCGTATCTTCTGCCGATTTTTCCGGCATATCCGGCGGCATAGCCCGCGCCGTATTTCAGGGCGGATTTGACATATTTTTGGGCTTGGGCCGCGCCTACTGCCCCAATTTTTTGGGCAATGGTTAAACTTGCCAGCATCATAGCCACGCTTAAAGCGTAAAACATAACCATCTGCCAGTTATCAATAAAGGATTGGTTTTGTCCGAAGGTCTTCGGGAATTGAGCGATCATATTGACGCTGACAAGAAACATAAAAAAGAAAGCTGGCAGGAAAAATGACTGTTTTAGGAGCTGGTCCCACCAATTTTTTCCGGCCCCCCCGAGTCCCCCGGGAAAAGCGGGCGCGATAAAAGCAATCGGAGAAAGGACTAGTAAAAACCATAGCACCACCGTGCGGATAACCAGAAGCACGGCCGCCACAGCCAGCACGAACATGGCTATTACCAAAAATACCAATACGCCCAGCATCACGATAATCAATTGCGTGACGGTGTTATGAGGCGACTTGTTATTCGGGTCGTTAATCAGTTTTTGAAGTTTCTCGCGGTTCGCGCTTAATTCCCGGCTAAGTTTATTGGATTCGGCAATTTGTTCGGGTGTTAACTCCGATATCCCCTCAAAGCCGGCTAGTTCCGAGCGGGTCTGGTCAAGTTTCGCTTCCAGGTCGGCCGTTTCCATTCTTGATTCAAAACTCGCGAACATGGCGTTGGGATTTATGCCGGCCGCGAATTTTTCGGAAAGAAAGCCGGTGGTCGCTCCGTTAAAAGCGCCCGGCAGAAAAAATCCGGTAAACAAATTTGAGGAATAAATTATGTATTGGGTTGCCACAAACGAGAAATTGATAAAAATGGCGGCCGTGATGAGTTTGGGTAAAAAGCGCTTCGCGCCGTAGGTTTCAATTTGTAAAATGGTGGCAATGGCAATGAATAAAAGTATAAAAATGAAAAAGAGGTTGGCCGTATCGCGGATTATAGTCCAGCCGTCTCTTAAAGGCGCGAAATCGTAATTCGCGGGATTTAAAGTGAAGGCGGCGACGGCGTCAAAAAGCAGGCCAAAGACCGAAAAAAGTTTGGCTACCGCCGCCAGTATCCAGAAAATAACCCAAGCGAAAGCCCGCCCGATGCAGACGCCGAGTACATTTAAAGCGCCGCCGCAATCAGCTTCATTGACCGCTTGTATTAGCGGTTTTGACCCGACAGCGGCGGTTTCTTGGGCTGCCGCTTGAACTGGCGGATAAAAAGCAATCAGGAGGACAGCCGTAAAAAGCAGAATCGGGATTATTATATTTTTTGGGAATTTGTCGCTCATAATTTAATCAAAAAGTGTTTAGGGCACGACTACGGTAATGGTTTTTGAGGCACTGGTATCCTCTTTAATTCCGGAACAGATTAAAGTGTAGGAAGTTGTTTTAAGAATGCCCAAGGTTTGAGAACCGGAAATTTCTTTGCCGCCCGACCAGCCGCCCGAAGCGTTACAAGAAGATGTGTTTTGGCTTGTCCAATTCAGAGAAACCGTTTGTTCATTGGCGTTGTATTGGGATGAAAGAGAGACCTGGGGAAGCCCTTCGGCCACGGCCTCTTCTTCACTCAAGGATTT
>CAZNNT010000002.1:0-54057 GCA_964574495.1 uncultured Candidatus Saccharibacteria bacterium | reverse complement strand
TGCCTGCGTGCTCGTCCTGCCTCACGACTTTTCCGGTAATACCAAGTTAATCTGGAGCAGGACTGCGCAAGCTATCCGAACACGACAATCTGCTCGGCTTTGCGTCCGGAATGCGCGTGGCCTAACTAACTCCTTATGTTAATATTTAATATATGTCCGGAAAAAGCGCGCTGGATTCGCTCAATGTAAAAAAAAGATGTGCCGCCTCCGGAGTCGGGCTTTGGCAGTGTCCGCACTTTCTTTTTATCATTATGGGGCTGGTGATTATAACCGCGATTTTAGCCACCGATATAGTGGCGCGAAATTACGCCGAACCGGAAATCGCCGCTTTAATAGTGCTGGTCATTTCGGCTTTTCTTTTCGTGATGGGGCATGTCGTTATCAAATCCTTTGAAAATGTCGTTGAGGCCTCTCGGCTGAAGTCGGAATTTGTCAGCATCGTCTCCCACGAACTTCGCTCGCCCTTATCGGCCATAAAATGGTCTTTGGATCTTTTAAAAACCGGCACGCCGGCAGAAAAAACCTCGGATGAATCCGATTCAATTGTTTCCTCAATTAAGGAGCAGAATGAAAAAATGATACATATTGTCAATAATCTTCTCGAGGTCCGCCGGGTTGAGGAAAAAACACTTGATTTTGACCTCCAGAAAGTTGACTTAAAAGAACTTACGCGAGATATTGCCGGAAAATTGGATTCTTACGCCCGGGCCTCCAATCTGAAAATCGTTCTGGACTTTAAAAATGAAGCCGTGATTTTGGCCGATCCCAAAAAAATAAGTTTTGTCATAACCAATCTTTTGGAAAACGCGCTGCATTACAGCCCCGCGGGCGGCGAGGTGGAAATAGAAATATTTGAAAAATCCGGACGAATCTTCTGGCGCATAACGGATCGCGGTTCCGGCGTGCCGGCTGAGGAGCGAAAAAATATTTTTGAAAAGTTTTTCCGCTCGCATAACATTTACCGCTACAGGTCGGGCGGTTTGGGCATAGGGCTTTTTTTGTCCAAGGCCTTTGTTGAAGCGGAGGGAGGAAAAATCGGATTTTTGCCGGGAGATAAACAAGGGAGCGTTTTTTGGTTCGTTTTTCCCAAATTTAAAAACTCCGGCGCTTAAAAATTAATTATAAAAATATGGCTATCAAACAAAAAATAGCGATACTTGAGGACGATTCGGCGATGGTTAAAAGTTTAACCCGGGCGCTTACAGAGGGAGGTTATGAAGTATATTCCGCGATTGACGGCGAGACCGGTTTAAGAAACATAGAGCAAAATAGGCCCGATTTAATAGTTCTTGACATAATTCTGCCCAGAAAAAGCGGTTTTGAAGTTATGGAGGCGCTTTCTTCAGACCCGGTTTTATCCCGAATACCGGTGATGGTATTGACCAATCTGGAATCGAGCCAGGATATTAATCGCATGACGGAAATGGGGGCTAAGTCCTTTTTGGTTAAAACCAATTATTCTCTGGATGAGATTGTTGAAAAAATAAAAGAGGCCTTGGACAAATATAATCATAAATAAAAAATGAAATTGGATCCCGAGCGTTTAAAGCTTTTTCTTCTGGACGCCGATTTGGTTTCCGAGGCCGATTTTGAAAATGCCCTGAAGAAAGCGGAGCAAACGGACAAAAGCGCGGAAGAAATCCTGGTTGAAGAAAACAAGATTTCGGAAGACGACTTACACCGGCTTCACGCCTATATTTTAGGCGTGCCGTTTGTGAATCTGGAGCAGGAAAAAATTGACCCGAAAATCCTATCCATAATACCGGAGCCGATAGCCCGCGACCACAACATTGTCGCTTATAGAAAAACCGGAGACGCTCTTGAAGTAGCCATGCTTGACCCGGACGATCTGGGCGCGATTGATTTTATAAAAAAGAAAGCCAATTTAAAAATAAAAATACGCCTTACCAGCCGCGCTTCAATCAACAATGTTCTGCGCCAATATCAAAAAACGCTTGAAGCCGAATTCAGCGACATCATTAAGAAAGAAGCGGGCGATATAAAACTCTCCGTAGTTCCGGGCGAAGAATCGGTCAGCGAAGAAAACCTGAAAAAAATAGCCGAAGAACTTCCCACGGTTCGCATAGTCGATACCCTTCTGCGTCACGCCATAGTCCAGCACGCTTCGGACATTCACGTGGAGCCGGCGGAAAAAGAGGTTTTGATTCGTTATCGCATTGACGGCATTTTGCGTGACGCCATGATGCTTCCGAAGCAAGTGGCTCCGGGCATAATCGCCCGCATCAAGGTCCTGGCGAATTTAAAACTGGACGAGCATCGTCTTGCGCAAGACGGGCGTTTCGGAGTTGATACTCCCGAAGTCAAGGTTTCTTTTCGCGTCTCGGTCTTGCCGGTTTTTGACGGCGAAAAAGCGGTCTTGCGGCTTTTGCCCGAAAACGTTAAGGGCTTTACTTTAGAGCAGTTGGGATTCAGCGGCGAGGGGCTGGAAAGAATAGAGCGCGCCATAAGAAAACCGACGGGAATGATTCTGGCCACGGGCCCCACCGGTTCCGGAAAAACCACGACTCTTTATACGGTAATAGAAATACTCAATACTCCGGCCGTTAACATCTCAACCATAGAAGACCCGATAGAATATCGCATCCCCAGAATCAACCAATCGCAAGTCAAACCGGACATAGGCTTTTCTTTCGCCAACGGCCTTAGATCGCTCCTGCGCCAGGACCCGGACATATTGATGGTCGGAGAAATAAGAGACAACGAAACGGCTTCTCTGGCAGTAAACGCCGCTTTGACGGGGCACTTGGTATTGTCAACCTTGCACACCAATTCCGCGGCCGGCGCCCTTCCGCGTCTTTTAGAAATGAAGGTGGAACCGTTTCTTATCGCCTCAACGGTGAATGTCATCATAGCCCAGCGGCTCGTCAGGCGTCTTTGCAAAAAAGACAAACCGTATAATCTTACGGCTGATGAAGTGCGTTCTTTGGGCAACGGCGTTGACCCCGATAAGCTGCTGGACATTCTAAGGAAAGGGAGAGTGATTAAACCCAAAGACAATTGGAAAGACATCAAGTTTTATCGCCCTTCGCCGAGCGCCGATTGCCCCGACGGCTATAAAGACCGCATAGGCATTCATGAGGTTTTGGAAATGACGGAGACCATAAAAGAGATGACGACGAAGCACGCGACCTCGGATGAAATAGAAAATCAGGCGCGCCGTGAAGGAATGGTAACCATGTTTGAAGACGGCATTATCAAAGCGACGCAAGGCATCACCTCGCTTGAAGAAATAATGAGAGTAACGAGCGAATAAAGGAATCCGCATGCCCGTATTTTATTTCAGAGCCAAGAATCTTTCCGGCGCCGAAATTGAAGGCCGCAGGGAGGCGGCGGACCGATACGAATTGGCTGCCAATTTAAAAAAGGAGGGTTATTTTTTAATCGGCCAGAAAGAAGAAACAAAAAAGGAGTCCGTTTTAAAATTCGTTTCTATTTTAAGGCGCGTTTCCATCCAGGAAAAAATGATGTTCGCCAGAAATCTTGGAGTTATGACCGGAGCGGGGGTGTCTTTAATCAGGGGCCTGGATGTTCTTTCGCGCCAAACCGGAAATTCGGTCTGGCGCGACACTCTTCAAAAACTGGCCCAAGCCATAAAAAAGGGCCAAACCCTCAGTCAGTCCATGGAGGACTACCCAAAATTTTTTTCTCCTCTTTTTCGTTCCATGGTCAAGGCCGGAGAGGTCTCGGGCAAATTGGAAGAGGCCTTGCGTCTTATAGCCCAGCAGCTTGAACGCGATTATGATTTACGCCGCAAAGTCAGAGGGGCTTTCGCTTATCCCCTGATAATTCTGGCAGCCATGCTGATTATAGGGATTTTAATGATGGTCTATGTGGTGCCGACTCTCATAGACACTTTTAAAGAATTGGGTGTTGAACTTCCGGCCACGACTAAACTCGTGGTGGGCGTAAGCTCGTTTATAATAAATCATTGGATTTTAACTTTGCTTGCGGCCTTGTCGGTTTTTTCGGCGGCCGTTATGCTCGCTTCGTCTCAAAAAGGAAAAGAGTTTTTTTCAGCCGTCTTTTTAAAAACGCCCGTAATTTCGGGATTGATGAAAAAAATTAACTCAGCGCGGGTCAGCCGCACGCTTTCATCGCTCGTCAGCTCCGGCATTGAGATTGTTGAAGCCCTGCAAATCACCGAGGGAGTGGTGCGTTCTCCGAAATTCAAGCGTGTTTTGAATTTAGCCCGCGAAGAAATCCAGAAGGGAAACCCGGTGTCGCGCGCCTTCATTGAAAATCGGGACGTGTTTCCGCTTTTGGTGGGGGAAATGATGTCGGTGGGAGAAGAAACGGGAAAATTCTCGGAAATGCTTTTTAAACTGGCGTCTTTTTACGAGGAAGACGTGTCTGAATCCACCAAATCTCTTTCAACCATTATAGAGCCGGCTTTGATGATAGCCATCGGGATATTCGTGGGATTTTTCGCTATTTCAATGATTCAGCCGCTTTATTCAATATCTTCCGGTTTTTAGCTTATGTTTAAAACAAAGGATCGCGGGGGATATACGGCTCTGGAAATTTTAATTTCAGTCGGAATTATTGCGATTCTGGCGTTTATGGTTTCAACCGCCTTTTCTGGATTTCGCGATTCCAGAATTATGGAGGAGGCGTCGCAGGGCATTATTGACGCTTTACGCGAGACGCGTTCCAGAACGCTGGCTTCAGAAAAAGGGAAGCAATTCGGCGTGCATTTTGAATCGTCGCGGCTAGTGATTTTTTCGGGACAAAATTTTGACGAAAACGACCCGGAAAACGAGGCGCGAAACATCCCGAGAGAAGTGGAGATTTTCAATATTAATTTTTCGGGCCCCGATATTGTTTTTAAGCGTTTAACCGGAGAGGCGTCTCCGGAAGGCAATGTGTCTTTGCGGCTAAAAAAGGACTTATCGGAAACGCGCGCGATTTATATTAATTCAGCGGGCCTGATTTATGAGTAAAACCGCGAAAATAAAATTCGGCGCCGGCCCAAGCCGCGGTTTTGGACTGCTTGAGATAATAATTTCGGCTTCTTTGATTTCCATTTCTCTTTTTTCTTTGGCCGCCGTCAGCCGTTTGTCTTTTAAGGCCGTGTCCGAAGGCCTTAACGGCATCAAGGCCGGTTATCTCGCCGAAGAAACAGTTGAGGCCCTGCGAATGACGCGCGACGACAGCTGGAACAATCTCGCCACTTTATCTCTCGGCCAACCGTATCACCTTTTATTTTCAGGCGGCGTCTGGCTCGCCACGACTTCTCCGCAACTTATTGACGGCTTATTTTCCAGAACCTTTATTTTAGAGAGCGTTTTTCGCGATGCCCAAGACAATATTTCTTTAACGGGAGAAAACGACCCTTCAAGCCGTAAAATTATCGCGCGGGTCTCCTGGGGCGCTAAATCCAAAGAAGTTATTACATATATAACCAATATTTTTGGGGACTGATGCCTATGCCGATAAATCAAAAAGGAATGGGACTGATTGAGGGGGTGATATATATCGCCATTTTAGCCGTTATTTTGGTTTTAGTCATAAATACGGTTTTGGCCATGTTTTCGGCTTATTCTCAAGCGAAAGTTCTTCGCCGCCTTTCTTTGGACGCCGAAAACGGCCTTGAAAGAATGACGCGCGAAATCCGAATGGCCGGAAACGTTGACGCTTCAAGCCAATTGAGTTCCGATTCTTCTCGCCTCGTTTTAAACACGGTCCGCGACGCATCCGATCCGACCGCGGTAGTGAAAGAATTTTACTTGTCCGGAAACCGTTTGGTTATAAAAACAGACAGCGGCCCGGAAGAGTTTTTAACCTCCGACAAAACCGCCGTTGATTTATTCAGGATTGAAAAAATTACCGCGAATCATTCGGAGGGCCTGAAGATATCTTTTTCTTTAACCGCGTCTTCCGGAAAAAATTCAGCGAGCCGCGCTTTTTACGCCAGCGCCGTTTTAAGAGGAAGCTACTGATATGAAATTCCCAAATCAAACAAGAAAAAATTCAGGGCAGGCGGCACTAACTGCGGTTCTGTTTTTCTTATTTATTTCTCTGGCTTTAATCGGCGCCTTTTCAGGTTTTGCCGCTCTGGAACTTCAGAGCGCCAAGACCCTTGAAAAATCAAAGCGAAGTTATATTTACGCCGAAGGCGCGCTGGAAGACGCGATTTACCGTTTCATTTCCGCTAAAAATATGCCGAATCAGGTTTCGTATTATGAAAACGGCCTTATGGCCACCACAAGCGTGAGCGATATTTCGGGCCTGAAAGAAATTGAGACCGCGAGCGAATATAACTCGGCGCTACGCAAAATAAAAGCGGTTCTTAATCAGGGAGCGGGAATTTCTTTTTATTACGGAACGCAAATCGGATTGGGCGGTCTGGAAATGGATCAAAATAGCGAAATTCGCGGAGCCGGAAGCGCTGTAGGAAATGTGTATTCAAACGGTCCGGTTGACGGCGAAAACGGCGCTAAAATAACCGGCGACCTGATCGTGGGCGGCTCAAATTCCATTGAGGATGTTATTGTTTTGGGTTCTGTCCGGGCTAGTGACATTGATGATAGTAAGATTTGCGGCGACGCCTACTACCAAACCATTGATTCCGGCTCTTTAAATTTTTTAAATGGCCCCTCCAATCCGACTTGTCCCGACCCTTTGACTCCGGGAACGGCCTTTAGCGGCTCCGCGAATCAGCCCTTGGCCGATATGCCTATTTCAGATGAAATTATGCAGGGCTGGAAAAATGACGCCGAAGCCGGGGGCGTCATAACCGGCAACTGCGGCGACAGCGGCTCCCCTTCCTGCGTAATCGACGACAATGGCGCGCTTTCGCTCGGCCCGAAAAAAATCGTCGGCAATCTCAAACTGACCAAAAAACAAACTCTGGTTTTGACCGGCGTTCTTTACTTTACCGGTTCCATTGACATGGATAGTTCAAGCGGCGCGTCCATAAAATGCGATGCCTCTTTTGGCTCAAGAAGCTGCATAATTATCAGCGACAGCTGGATTCATATCCAAAATAACGCGGTTTTTCAGGGGTCGGGCGCTAGCGGCAGTTATCTTTTGATAATATCCGCGCTTAGCGGCTGCAATGGCAGCGGCGGCTCCGACTGCACTCATCATAGTTCGGCTCTGGACCTTCATAACAACGCCTCCGGAGCCGTATTCTACGCGCCTTACTCGCAGGCATACCTTCATAACGGCGTAAATGTCATTGAATTGACCGCGAATAAAATACATCTTTCCAATAACGCCATTGTAACTTATGAAGAGGGACTGGCAGGGGCGGTATTCTCTTCCGGACCGTCGGGCGGTTATGAGATAGAATCTTGGAAGGAAGTCCCATAAGATATAAAATTAAGATATGCCGAATTTTTTTTATCGCCTGTTTCCCGCGCCAAGATATCTTGATTTTCCCGCGATTGGTCTGGATATTTCGGATCGTTCAATAAAATATATTGAGCTTCGGGCCTCGGGGAAAGGCCTGCGCTTAAAAAGAAGCGGCGAGAAAAAATTAACGGAGGGCACCATCGTGGCCGGAGAAATAAAAAAACCCGACGAGCTTTCGGCTGAATTGGCCGCTTTTCTCAAGCCGTTGGGAGTCAATTATCTGGTCTCGGCCTTGCCCGAAGAAAGATCTTACATAAGCGTTATTTCTTTGCCCGAAGCAAAAAAAGAGGAACTGCGCGAGGCCGTTGAATTGGGTCTGCCCGAAAAGATACCTTTGCCCGCGGGCGAAGCGGTCTTTGATTTTGAACTTTTAAAACCGAGGGCGGAAATCGTGAATGAAGCCAAAATCAGAGATACTCAGCCGAAGCATTTAGACGCCGTGGTCTACGCTTTCCCCAAAACGATAGTCAAAAGTTATCTGGATGTTTATTTAAACGCCGGTTTGACCCCCGTTTCTTTTATTATGGAAACGGCGGCTTTAAGCAGGGCCTTGATTCCGGATTTTCAGGAAAATCCTCCGATTATGATTGTGGATTTCGGCAGAACCAGAACGACTTTCGTGATAGTCGCGGGAGGCAAGGTGCGCTTTAGCTCAACCGTGAGCGTCGCCGGATTGTCCTTGGATCAGGCCTTAGCCAAAACGCTGAATCTAGGTCTGGCTGAAGCCGAAAAAATTAAAAAGGAGAGGGGCTTGTCGCGCTCTCCCGAAGACCGCGCGATTTACGAGACCCTGCTGCCGGCGGTTTCGGCGGTGGCGGATGAAATAGAAAGGCACATTTTATTTTGGAACACGCACGCCGAACACGTGCACGGAGAATCGCTCCAAATAACCAAGGTAATTCTTTCGGGCGGCGATTCCAATTTGATTGGCTTTAAAGAATATCTGGCTTCCAAACTCGGTTTAAAAGCGGAGCTGGGCAACCCGTGGATTAATGTGGCGCCCTTTGAGAAATACATACCCGAACTCTCTTTAAACGAATCGCTGACTTTCAGTATAGCCGTGGGGCTAGCTTTAACGGCTTTAAAAGATAAATAAAATGGCCATTAATCTTCTGCCTCGGGACTATCAAAATGAATTGAATGGCGAGCGGGTCAAACGATTTATCGTTGTTGCGGGACTAGCCGTTTTTTTGATAATAGCCGTAAATATTCTTTTGCTTTCGCCTTTATGGTTTTTGTTCGTAGCACAGGAAAAAGAATTGGCGAGAGAATTGGAAGCGCTCAAACATAGCCAAACATTTTTGGATATTACCGACATTGAATCCAAAATCGCGGGGCTTGACGCGGAAGTTGAAAATTTTCTTGCTCAAGAAAAAAACCTGTTTAAATTGACGCCCGTGATCGGCGCGATTTTAGACCACCGGCCGGCCGGCATCGGAGTTTCGGGCCTGTCCTACGTCTCGGCCGATAAAAACAAAGGTCAGCCGTCCCGGATTTCAATATCCGGCATCGCCCGAAGCCGGGAGGATTTGCTAAACTTTTTTCAGGCCGGCGAAAAAGACCCTATTTTTAAAAAGGTGAATTCTCCCATATCAAATCTTCTGAAGGAGGCCGACTTTGATTATTCTTTGGTTTTTGATTTGAATAATTAATTTTTTGAATTTGAATATGAAAAACAAATGGTTGAAAATGTTGATTATACTGTCGGTAATTAACGCGCTGGCCGTCGTCGGCTGGCGGCTGTTTTACCAAAACATAAGCGGCGCGAAAGAACGCATCGGCGTTTTACGTGGGGAGGCGACGACGGCGGAAGCGAAACAAAAAAACATAAGGAATTTAACCAAAACGCTTGAGGATATTTCCGATAAAAAATCGGAGGTGGATTCGGTCTTTGTTGACGAAAAAAGCGTGGTCAAATTTATTGAGGACCTGGAAAGATTGGCGAAGTTATCCGGCGTTTCACTTCAGATTCTATCGGCTTCGCTGCCGGTTAACGCCGCGGAAGGGAAGCCCGGTTTCAATTTGAATCTTGGGGGCCAGTTCGGCGGTCTTTTTAAATTTTTGGCCCTCCTTGAAAATATGAATTATCAGCTTAAAGTGGAGACGGCGAATTTTCAGGCCCTGGGAAAAAAGGACTGGGGCTTGCAGGTGAATTTGCGTCTTTTAAGTTACATAAAATGAGATTGCCGGATTTGTCCGACCCGAAAAAATACTGGCTTTGGTTTTTGGCACTTGCGGCCGTTTTGTTTTTGGGCGCGGTTATATTCAGCGCTTATTTATTCCTGACGCTTAGTTCCGAACAGATAATTGATGCTGCTTCCGAAGCAGGAGAAATTAAGATTAATTTGTCCGGTTTGGATGATGCCGCAAAAATCCTTGAAAATAGGGCGTCCGACTTTAAAAAAGTTCTGGCCGAACCGCTTATCAAAGATTCTTTGTAAAAATTGTTTTTGGGTTATAAATATGGACGCATTGAGCTTGTTGGATTGGGTTAGAATTGTGTGGTATAATCCCCACGTGCCCTATAAAAACAAAGAAAACCTTTACAGAGCACAAAAAAGGCATAGAGTTATGGTGAGAAAAAGGGTATTTGAATTCTTGTCCTTAAAATCATGTGTTGACTGCGGGGAAAATGACCCGATAGTTTTAGATTTTGACCACAAAAAGTTTAACAACAAATTCAAAACCGTATCAAACATGCTTTCCGGACATTATTCATGGGAATCTGTCAAAAAAGAAATAAACAAATGTGATGTACGTTGCGCCAATTGTCACAGAAGAAAAACTTATAATCAGTTTGAATATTTTGGCAAAACCAAGCCCTCGTAGTTTAATGGACAAAACAACTCCCTTCTAAGGAGTAGCTGCAGGTTCGATTCCTGCCGAGGGCACCAGTAAGGAATTTGCAAGCGGTTTTGGTTCGCCTCGCGGAGTTTATCCGCCCTTTCGGCGGACTCGGCGGCTAATTTGTATTCAATTTTGGGGGTAAAAACGAATTCACGATTTCGCATTTTGGGGGAAGAAAATTTTTTAATCCAATACAGAAACCTAGAAAAAGCCCATATTATAGGGCTTTTTCTGTTGCGCTTGACTTTCAAGAGCATATATGCTATATTAGAAGCATCGGAATTATTGGAAAACCGATAACCCACGCCACGGGGGTCTCGTGGTAATCCAGCTCTTTGAGGAGGCGAATCATGAACGCACATGCGTCCGAGCCGCAGGCTCAAACCATGACCATCGCGCAGATGTGCGAGGTCATCAAGTCGGCCAAGCCCGGCGACAAGCTCAAGGTCGTCTTCGCCAACAAGACCTTCAACGGCGATCTCAAGGGTCGTGTGTACATGATCCTCGCGATGAACGGTCGCTCGATCAACTTCGGCGAACTGCCGATGTTCAACCTGATGGCGGTCGCCGACAGCGGTAAGTGGGAGGGATTCCGAACCTACACCATCACCGCGCTCGACGAGTTCGACCCCGAGTATTTCATCAGCCGGACGATCGGCCGAGAGATGCTCGAGAGCGTCAGCCGAGTGAGTTAATCATGAGCGGCCAATCCGCTCGCACCAGAGCCCCTTGCGAAACACGTTTTCGCTCGGGGCTCTATCTTTTTCTAAAATTGAAATTATTCTCATAATCTTATATTCTTTAGGTATTCGCTCCGCGAATTCTTGGATTGAATGCCGCCAAAGAAAAACTTGAAATTGTCAGCGGTGCGGCTCCGCCGCCTTTCCGAATTTTCGCGGGGACACTTCCTCGCCGCCGCAGGCGGCGAAATGCGTTCGGATTACTTTAAGAATACTGCACACTTTAATCATAAGAGTCAAGGGCGCTTATTAATATGCAAGCACATATGGCAGTTTTTGGCTTGACAAACTTATAAATAAGAATATAATTGCTGGTGGAAGATTAAGAATGGTCATTCCGACCATTCCATAAAAAGGAGAAAGGAGATGCTTACAAAACGCATTATCCTGCTGTTGGCAAGCATTGTCATCGGATACTTTTTCATCTATTTCGGCGACGGTATATATACACTGATAGGGTCGGCCACTGTTAAGAATGACAGGCTAAACTTTATCACATTGTCCGTCTTTGGTGGCTTAATTCTAACAGTTCTTGGAGGAATTGGTTATGGTGCGGCAATGAAATATTTTTTACTTGGGAGGGGGACAGAAAACACTGCGGCGATAGGCGCTGCGGCGGGGCTTGTCTGCTTTGGTTGTGTGTTTGGCATATTAGCCGGACCTTTCACCAACTACGGAGTTTATCCGTGGTATTGGACGAGCAGGTGGGATTTTCTCCCTATCCTGGCCTTAGTGCCAACCGTCTTTGTCATCCACGACATCATTTCTAAAATTGCAGCCGCCAAACGACGCGATACCTGATAGCAAAGCCAATCAAGATTAGACACACTGCTCTCCGCCGGTCTCAAATCATTGGACTGGCGGTTTTTTTATTTTCTTTTATTCAATATACGATATTTATATTTTTTCCGTCGCTTTCCATAATTATCGCGCCGTCTGAATCGGCGCGAAAAACTTTCGCCGAGACGGCGGCGAGCCGCTCCAGCACGGCCCCATACGGATGGCCATAGCGATTTTTTTCGCCGACCTGAATAATCGCGATATTCGGCGAAACCTTTTTTAAAAACGCTTCGCCACTTGATGTTTTTGAGCCGTGATGCCCGACCTTCAAGACCTCGCAATCAATATCGTCCCGCAAAATTTTAAATTCTTGCTCGCGTTCGGCATCTCCCATCAGCAAAAAACAAATATCGCCGTAAGTCAGACGTCCGACAACCATATTTTGATGCTGATTTTCCGTATCCGTGAAAACATCCGGCAAAAGTGCGTCAAAATAAACGCCGCCGCCCAAATTAAGGCGCGTTCCTCTCCTTACTAAAACCGATTTTATTCCTTTTTCTTCAATCAATTTTGACCATTTGGCGTATTCGGCAGTGGGGGCGCTGTCCCCCGAACTTAAAATCAAATCAATATCATATTTTTCCAATACTTCAACCAAGCCGCTAAGGTGGTCTTGATGCGGATGGGTTAAAATCAGCGCGTCAATTGAGCGGTCGTAAAAAGGCATCGCGCGCGACAACTGCGAAAGAACCGCTTTATTCGGCCCGCCGTCAATTAAAATCTGATTCCCGTCCGGGGATTGAATAAAAATCGCGTCTCCCTGACCCACGTCTAAAAAAGCGACCATCAACCGGTCATTTTCAAAATGAAAAACAGCCGACCACACGACCAAAGCCGCAAGGGCAAGCGCGCCTATAAAAATATACTTCGGCCGGTATTTTTCAAAAAATTTGGGCATACATAATATATAAACCAGTAATCCGTTAAAAACAAAAGCCCCGACTCGTGGTCGGGGACTATTTCAAACATGCTTTTGTATTTCTTCAGGCGTCAAATCCTGGAAAGAGCTGGGATGTTTAAGATTAAAATTCAAGGCGTGCTGTAAATGAGCCGGATCAAACGCCTCGCGCCTGATCTGCTGAATCAAACGCCCTATTTCGGCCGTCTCTTTCACCGCGGTGTTTTGCGCTTCCTTTGGCAAAGCGTAATCGCATACAATTTTTGCCCCGCGCCTTACGTCAGGACCGTCTCCGCGGTCGTCGGAATAAAACTGGGAAATGGCCACGATTCTTGTTCCAAGAAATACCGCTTCTTCCAAATCGTGGGTAACAAAAAATATCGTCATACCATACTCTTCCCAAAGCTCCAGCAAAAAAACCTGCATTTCTTCTCTGGTGCCGGGGTCCAGCGCCCCAAACGGCTCGTCCATCAAAAGTATCTTCGGCTTCATCACGAGCGACTGCGCGATAGCCACGCGCTGCTGCATCCCGCCCGAAAGTTCGTGAGGATACTTGTCAACACTTTCACTAAGCCTCATGCGTTCAAGGTAAGACATAACCTCATCGCGAAATTCTTTTTTGCGCTTGAACCATTCAAAACAATCCGCGCTTAGTCTTTTACCCAAAAGAATGTTTTGCAGAACAGAGAGGTGAGGAAAAAGGGAATATTTCTGATAAACTATTCCGCGCTCCGCGTTCGGTCCGCCGGCGGGCTCGCCATCAATTAAAATTGCTCCTGATGTTGGGCGTTCCTGGCCCAAAATCAGACGCAGAAAAGTTGATTTACCGCATCCGGAAGGACCGACAATTGTGCAAAACTCTCCGCGCTCAACAGCGAGATCAACGTTATCCAGAACCATTTTGGGGCCATAGGCCTTGTAAACGTCTCTCATGAACAAAATTATATTCGGATCCTTCATGATTACTTCGCTTGATACCATGAGTACCTCCGGGAAATCAGGAAGCGAAGCGACCAATCCATTACAAAACCGAGGAAAGTGATCCACAAGACATAAGGAATGATGATGTCCATCGTCATGTAGCGTCTCATCAAGAATATGCGATACCCCAGGCCTTCGGTTGAGGCGATTACTTCCGCCGCTATCAGAAAAAGCCACGCGGATCCCAGAGAAAGCCGAATTGCGTCAATCAGTCTCGGCATAATCTGCGGCATAACCACCTTATAAACCACCTCGAGCTGTGAAGCGCCCAGAGTAAGCGCTTTAACCACTTGCTCTTTCGGAATTTTTTCCGTTGCATTATAAATGTCGCGGGTAATCAAGAAAAAAGTCCCGATGAAAATCAGCACCACCTTTGCCAGCTCATCAATTCCGAAAACCACAAGAAGTATGGGCATAATAGCAAGAGGAGGAATGATTGAAGCGAAGGTAACTAAAGCCAGCATCAGCGCCCTTAGTCCGGGAAAAAGCCCCATGTTTATGCCAAGAAGCAGGCCGGCCAGACCGGAAAGCGACATGCCGATTGTTATACGTCTTAAACTTGAAACGGTGTCAGCCAAAAAAAGATAATTTCCGCTGCGGATATCTTCAACAAAAATCATATCTTTCATCGTGTAAATCATTTTTGATACTGACGGCAAAAGCCTATCTTGAGCGTCAACTTGCAAACGCAAATATGAACCAAGAAGATAAAGCGTGATGAAAATTATGAACGGCAAAACGGCAAGGGTCCAATTCGTTGTTTTTGTCGGCTCGGCATGAATTCCCCAAAATCTGGGTATTCGCATAAGAGTTCTCCTCTTTTTTGTGTTTTCAAAGGCCTTTGAAATTCCCCCACAAAACTATCATAAAAAATTAATTCTGTCAAATGAAATACCGGCTACGCGTCAGCGTAACCGGCATAAAATTCGTATAAAGAACAATTAGTTTAACTTGCCCTCGGCGGCCATCTGCATGAACTTCGCGTCAAAACGCAGTTTGACGTTCGCTGGGTTGCCCATGACTGAGCCGTCCGGGAACTGAATCCCGACGTCGTCCTTGGACTTGGCGTTTTTCCCGAAGAATCCCTTCTCAAAAGAAACCGTGCGCACAAGCTCCATCGTCCGCTTGAGCTGATTGCTCTTTGCGAAAGCGACTGCCTGCGCGGGATCGTAGAACATGGCCGTGGTGCTAAGCTGGGCCTTGAATTGTTCCAGCGTTCCGCCCGAAAACTTGGCCATGTATTCCAGAGCGGTCTTAGCCGAACTGCCGCGTCCGGACATGACCTTCATCGTCTCGTACCAAGCGCCGACAAGCGCCTTCTTGAGCGAGTCCGGAGCGTCCGTCCGGACGACCATCATGTCAATGATCTCGCCCGGAATTTGAGACGAGTCAAAAACCATCTTCACGCCTTTTCCATACCTCAAATCCATAAGGATGGGGTTCCAGGTTACCGCAGCCGCGTTCGGGGCTCCAATAAAAGCGGGCTTGATATCGGTCTCGGTAGTCACGTTTGCCACGGTGAAATCTCGTTCGGTAAGACCGCTACACTTAAGCTGAAGCCCTCGCGCCAAAAGATAATGCGAAACGGAACCCTCAACAAGAACCGTCTTTCGGCCCCTGAGATCGCAAACGGTCTTTCCGTTCTTCAAAACGATGCCGTCGTTGCCGTTTGAAAAATCGCCGATGAAAGCCGTACTGTCGACGCCGCCGGCAGAAGGACCGACAAGTATGTCCATGTTTGTTATCACGACGCCATGAAACTTTCCGGCGCCATACTGGTTCATTGATTCCACGTAATCCATCGGCGGGGTAAGCTCAATTTCGATTCCGTATTTGTCGGCGTGCTTTTTCAGGATGCCGGCGTGACGCGCGTACTCCCACGGCTCCCAGCCGGTGTAGTGCGACCACGCGATGCGGAACTTCGGCGCGGCATCAGCAAGCGAAACAAGACCGACAGCGAAAACGAAAACTGAAACGACGAGCGCTGCGGCAAACTTCTTCATTGCTTGTTTTCCTCCTTCCGGGGTTGGCGTTACGTTTTTTGAATCAGCCCGCGGGGCCTCCGAGGCCCCGCGGGCGGAAAATTTACTCAACCTCAATCGCGATCGCCGGAGCGACGCGGTTCCCTTCTTCCATTTTCTTGATTCTATTCTCGGCTTCGGTCGTCATCTGATCAAGCTCAAGAATGGTATTGGCCATCTTGCCAAGCGATTCAATACGGAAACGGGAAACGTCTTCCATCGCCGCGTGGATATCCGCGAAAGCGGACTTGAGCTTTGCCATCTCCAGCATGGCGCTTGAGGACTGCTTATGAATTTCAACACCCTGCGTCTTAAGAAGACGCGCGTTCTCGGCAATAAGGTTTGAGGTGGTGGCATTAACGGCCGTAATCTTATCAAGCACGATTCGCTGGTGGGTCAAAGCGAAGCAAGTGGTAACGGCGACATCAAGAGCCCTGATCGTTACGCCATTTGCTCTTTGCACTCCACGGATAAGCTCGCGATTATTTCTTATGACAATCTCAAAAGTCAGAACGCCCTGCTGATTGACCGCGAGATCCTGCTGGCGGTCCATAATGGTCTGGCGGAGAGTGAAAAGCAGTTCTTCTTTGATGAATTTCTGCCTTTCCGGGTCCTGCTCTTCGGCAAGTTTCTTTTCAAGATTCTTATCCACAAGCTGGAGCAATTTGACAAGCCGCTCAAGCTTGAGCGTGGACTTCCGCATATCAATCTGACTCTCAAGAAGTATTTTATTGTCCCGAGTCAGCTCGTTACGCCCCTTCTCAAGCGAACGTATGATTGCCTCAATCACGGTTTGCGCGCTTTCGTACTTGGTGAAATAGCGCTGTAATTTCTTGCCCGCAAGCGGAGTGGCTCTCACCAAGCGTGAAAACCATCCTGGAGCAAAGTCCCACTGATGCGGATCAAGGCCTTCAACCTGTATCTTGAGATTCATCAGGGCGTTAGCGACTGCCCCGCCATCGGCGCCTCTTTGGGCAAGATTCTTAACCTGCTCCTTAAGCATCGCGTTGCCGGCCAGATCGGCCTGAAGCCTGCGCCCCGCGCCTTCAACCGCCACCCTTCTCTCTTCGCGACCCTTAAAATCCTTGGGATCAATGCTGACCAACTGATCGGCATAATGCTCTGCCTGCTTTACCAGCTCGGCATCGGCTTCTTCAATCTTTATCGCGTCGGGATCAACCAAGTCAAGCTCTTTTCGCAATTCTGCCGCGTCGGCAACCTTAAGCGAATCGCTAACTGGTGTTTGTGTCGGCTGCTTTTGAATCAGTTCCGGCATGTGTTTTCCTCCTCCTTGGTTTCGGGCGGCCGGTTATTGGTTTGAATAATCGCGCGCTTTTCTGGCAAGTTCTTCCAACTGCCGGCGCGCGGTTTCCATGTCAACCTTAGCTTCGGCGGTTGTGCGCATGTCGCGCGCGATTGCCGCCGTAACCTCATTAAGCTGGGTCAACGCCTCCTCGTTTTTCGTGAGAAGGATGTTGACCAGCTCCAGATTTCTGGAATACAGCTCCTTGCTTTTCTTAAGGGTCACGACCTCGTCTATGTCCGCTTGGTGCGACCCTTCACCGCGTTTCTTAGAAATCGCCATTATCTTGTCCATCGCCTTCAACCGCTCGGCAATATAATCAATGTCAATGGCATCCACGCTTTTCAAAAGATTAACTATGTCCCGCAGATTATCCATCACCGCGAGATACAGCTGTTCCGCTGTGCCGAGATAGCGATTGAATGTCAGCTCTCCCGGATCAAGTTTTTTAGCCAGAAGTCCGATAAATGCTTCAAACTTGTCCTGAACCTGGGCGAATTGAGCTTCACCCTGTTCGGCGTAACCTTCTCCGCCCTTGACTGTCCGGCATTCCGCCAGTTCCTCGCGAAGTTCTTCTCGAGTCCGCTCACGATATGCCGCCATTTCTTCAAGCAGGCGCTTGATGTGGCGATCGGCTATGGCGTCTTTGCGGAAGTAGTTTACGCCTACGCTCAAGAGCGCGGCTCCGGCTCCTCCCGCGGCGACAATACCGAAAAGAAACGGGCTGATAAGAAATGCCCCCAGTCCTCCCGCTGCCGCGATGACCGCGGGGTAAAGAAGCGACCAGTGCTGAAAAATTTCTCTTTGGACAACTTTGCCGACGGCTTCGTTTGAAAAGTCGGAAGTCGTGGGACGGCGCTTCGCGCCGTCTTTCTTTCCCGGACTGTCTCTGCCCATAGTCCTGCTCCCCTAGTAAACTTCGGAGACGAGACGGATTTCGACTCGCGGCAGGCGGTAGTTATGGCCCCGGCTTGATTCGCCGGGCGCCTTCGGTAACGGCTCATCAGAACCCTTGCCGACCGCCAGCACGCGGTTTGAGTCAACCCCGTAAGTTACTTCAAAATATCTCGCGACGCTTTCCGCGCGTTCCTGCGAGAGTTTGCGATTTTCGTCTTTGTCGCCCGAAAGGCCGGTGTGGCCTTTGATAAGAATGCGGAAATTGGGATAGTGCTTCAGTTTTTCCGCGACCTTGTCCAGCTCCAGCTTCGCGTCGTAACCCAGCTCGGAAACGCCGGTCGAAAAAACAATCGGCGCTATTCTCAAACTTCCTATCTCGCGAAGATTGGCCCAGGCGGATTCCGAAAGCGGCTGAAATTTAGCCGCGATGGAATCGCCGGCCTCTGTTTTTTGTCCGCGGACACCCGCGACAGTAAATCCGGAAACCCCTTTACCGAACAGGTCCTGAACATACTGGCTTTGCGTAATGCGATACGGATCGCCCGCGGGCAGAGGATTTGAAGAAAAATCTTTGTTGCCGACAAGAATCGAAACCGTGGACTCAATCGCGCTTATCAAGCCGTCGGCCGAAGGCGTTCCGTCCAAAGAAACACCGAACCATTCCTGCGCGTTGTCAGTCAGATTGACCCACGAAACACCCTTAAGCATGGATTTAACCGCGCTTTCGGAAAGTTTCGTCTGAGCTACGACGTCCTTTAGAAGCTCGTCCGGACTGTCGCGATATTCTTTCAAAACCCGGAAGTAAGTTGAGATGAAAAACTTCGTGACTTCCGGACTGGCGGACGAAAACTGGCGGTTGACCAAAAGGATGTCCACAATCAAACGCTTCGTGTCTTCCGTGCCAAGCAGTTTAACAACTCCTTTTTGAGATAGGGCCCTTGTAACATCGGGCTCCCAAAGCACGGCGACATCCGCCTTCTTCGCTAAAAATGTTTTCAGAGCCGCTTCGGAACCGTCCGACTCAATTTTGTTTTTTCCTGACGGCAAAATTTCTGGGATGCCGAAATGCTCTTTGACCGCCTTGATCAAGTGATGGCTCGGCGAATTGGGAGTAAAAACTATTCTTAGATCGCTTTTACCCTTGATATCGTCGAGATTCGCGACACTGTCTTTCCAGGCAAGAATCGCGTCTCCGCCTTTTGACTCGTCAATGACCGCGACAATCACTCCGGGAAAACCGAGAGAAGCCGCGTTCAAAATATACGAATCAACCGTGGCGACGGCGAAGTTATACTTGCCGTCTTTCATGTTCTTCATCCTGGAGGCGTAATCGGCTTTGTCGTCAACACAGTCAAGAAGCCAACCCGCCCTTCGCAGGTGAACTTTCATCCGCGGAGAACAAAGAGGAAAATATCCGACCCAATTATCAACCGCGATAGAAATCTTTCCTTTGGTCGCGCCGGCATCGCTTGTTTTTTGCTGGCGCCAATTCTGCCACACGGGTTCACCGAAATAAAAGCCGGCAATCGCGAGAACGAACACAAAAAATACGGCAATAGCTACCTTAACATGGCCGCTCATAGACCCTCCTTTTTCTTGGTTTTTGGTAAAAATGTCAACGACCTTGCTGGCGGAATTCTATCAACAAAAGGGCTCTTTTGTCAAGAGCTACCTTGACCACGTAGTGAAAATCCGACGGGTCGCTCTGCGACCAAAATGCAATTAGTCGGATTTCTACTACGGGGTTGACTTTTTATAAAAAATACAATATCTTCTTTACGAAAGTTGTTTGTCAGTGTTCCTCAAAAAAGGAGCGAGTATGATGGCCAATGAAAACTGGAGTTTTGAAAAGATGCTTGAAGAATGCGGACTTTCGCACCTTCTGCCGTATGTTCGGCGCGCTCAGAGCGGCGCCGGACTCAAACCCGGAGAATGGACTGAGGAAAAAACCAAAGAAGTTTTTACGGCTCTTGAAGATGCCCACAAAAAAATAGCCGAACAAAAAGAAACGATAGACCGGCTAAGCTCGCCCCACCTTGAACACGCGCCGGTTATTCTTGCCGGCGAAAACGCCGATAAATCCGCGCCGTCAATTTTGATCGTTCACGGCGGAAGAGTCATTGAAGTTTTGGCGCCGAAAAACAAACAAATCGTTCCCGGCGACATAGTGAAAATCTCGCCGCATACCATGCAGATTATTGACGTGGTTAACAGTCCGAAACTTGGCGACGCGGTTATTGTCAAGCGCGTAATCGACACATTCTTGAGCGAAATAGAGTGGGGCGGGAAAGCGCGAGTTGTCGTTAACGGAAAATTCGCGAATCAACTGGAAGACGGCGACAGAGTGCTGATTGATAATAGCGGTTCGGTCATTCTTTCGCGCCTCGCGCTTGAAGGCGAACGCTACAGATTCGCCGAGGAAACAAATATATCCTGGAACGATATCGGCGGGCTTGTTAAAACCAAGGAACGATTGGTTGAAGCGATTGAACTTCCATACAGCAGGCGCGATCTTTTTGACTTTTACGGCAAAAGGCCGCCGAGGGGCATACTTCTTTACGGACCTCCCGGGTGCGGAAAAACCATGCTCGGAAAAGCTGTGGCAACAGGACTCGCTTCAATTCATAAGGAGCTCGGGTCATCTCCCGTGTTTTTCTATATTAGAGGTCCGGAAATTCTTGACCGCTATGTTGGATCGGCAGAGGCCGCGATACGCCAAATATTTGCCGCCGCGAGATCGGCCTCCAAAAAACTCGGCTACACCGTAATCATTTTTATTGACGAATGCGACGCGATTCTTTATAAACGCGGAACGGGCAGAAGTTCGGATATTGAACGAACGATTGTCCCCGCTTTTCTTGCCGAAATGGACGGGCTTGATACCGGAGATGTTCTGGTGCTTGCCGCAACCAATCGCCCGGATGTGCTTGATTCGGCCGTAACGCGAGACGGAAGGTTTGACCAAAAAATAGAAGTTGAAAGGCCGGACAGAATCGCAACCGCCGAAATCTTTAAGCTCAACTTCGGAAAAACAAAACTTCATGGCGGTATTAGTCCCGAAGAAATGGCTGAATTCGCGGCAGAAGAAATTCTGTCGGCAAAATATGGCCTTTACAGTTTTGAGCTTGGAGGCGCCAAAAAAGGAGAAACAAGAAAATTCACGCTGGCTCATATCATAAACGGAGCTATGATTAAAGGCGTCGTAGACAAAACAACGTCCATCGCGCTCCAAAGAGATCTGAAACACCCATCCACTCCTCCAACGGAAGAAAGAGGGGTTCGCAAAGAAGACATCATCGAGGCCTGCGATATGTCTCGCGAAGAAAATCTTAATTTGAATCATGATGAAGAGCTGGCTCACTTCACGAAGAATTATCTTGGAGATGTTGACGAGATTTTAAACATACGTCAGCTTCGCCAGACAATGTCTTAAAATTGAAATGCCGTCCCGGTATATCCGGAACGGCATTTTTGATTTCTTTATTTAGTCTTTCTTGAAATCCTTTACATCAAAGGTTGGCGACTCGGCAAGAACTTCGGCCAGGCCCTTTTTCAGGTCTTCGAGGTTGCCCGCTTCTTTGTAAACCGTAAACCCGGGCTGGTTCAGCGAGTGGTCTTTTCCGATGCAAAAACCAATAGTGGTAACAGTAATAGGTGAAGTCGCAAAAATTTCAGAAACAACTCTTGACGGATCCTGGCCGCCATTCGCCTCGCCGTCGGTAACGACCACGAGATGGTACTCGCCATAGCCTCTTTGCTTACGCGCCTGTTTGCCAAGAAGTTTATATCCCAGAAGAACCGCGTTATGCAGAGGCGTTCCGCCCGAAGCATAGGCCTTTTCAACACTATCGGCAAAATTCTTCCGGTTAGCGGGGCCATTACCCATGGCGACCCGTTCGGTAATGCCGTTATTGTCAAAAATAACGAGACCAAGATTAGCGTTAGCTGGAACAGTCGTGGACCATTGCTGCAGGGCTTTCTTCGCAGCGACAATTTTTGAATCTTTACCGGAACAACTCCTCCCATCCATGCTCCCTGATCCATCAAGAACGACAAGATAATTCTTGGCAAGCGGATTTTGGGCCAAAACAAGCTTTTCGTCCTTCGGACCCGTTGGAGGCCAAACAGAGCTGGTGTAACGAGGAGGAACAGATCCATTTTTAACCGCTTCAACCTTTTTTGTGGTCTCCTGTGGAGTGTTACTGGAATCGCAACCGGCAACAAAAAACGCTATCGCCAAAAGAAAAGTAAAAATCGCTCCCTTTGTTTTTGTTGTCCCCGTCATCGCCAATCTCCTTACTGAACCGGGTTGAAGACGGAGGCTTCGGTTTCGACTTGGATGATTCTGAAAACAACACGCATATTATCGAGCCACTCCTGCTTTGTTTTCGGCCTGCAGGGGTCTTCGCCGCACATTCCGGTTTTCGCTTGCGCGAAACCGTGGCCAACAGTTACAAACTGGCTGGCATCCAGACTGACGCCGTTTTTCTTTGCAAAACCAATCAATTCGTCACGAACAGCGTTAGCGCGGTTTAAACTCAAATTTTTATTGCCTTGTCTGATCTCCTCGAGCTTAACCCGCGGGACTCCCGAGTTCTTGGCATTCAGATAACCAAGAGGATCGCCGTGTCCCTCAACAGTAATGACCGCTCCTCCGTAAGTGGCCGCAAATTTCACGGCTTTTTTGAAAGCGTCAGCAAAAAGATCTGCAGTAAAAATTTTCTTGTTGGGTAGGAAATGGACCTCAAACGAGAAGAGCTGACCCTCGGCGAGCGTGCCCTGCTGCTGTTTCTTGGTGACAATCTTGGCGACCTCGGCCTCAACGAAACGGGGCGCTTCAACGCCGGCCGTGTCGACCAGGCCTTCTTTCAGCCGGTTGTAATCCCAGCGAGCGTGGTCAAGGGCGACTTTCGCGCTCAAAAGGCCGAGCGGAGTGAACGCGTCTTGAATTTCGCCAGTCAGCTTGTCCATGTTTCGCGGATAGTTCGGGTCGCCGAAAAACTTCACGTTGCCCTTATAACCTACGTATTCCGCGTCGGCATAAAGGCCTTCGGCATCGCTCACGGCCTGCGGACTGTCAAGAAGAATGTCCGCGGCGGCCGAAATCATCTGCTTATAAGCGACCGGCGAAGAGGATTTGTTCTGGAAAACTTTGCGGAGCTCTTCTTCAGCGAGCATAAGCCCACGCACAAATTTTTCCACCTTGTCGCGGTTCGCTTTCAGATAGTCCGCGCGAACGGCGTAAACATCGGCAATAATCTTGCTCGCGGTTTTGGTTGTGAGCATGATTCTGGCGCCGCGGACCGAATCCTCGGAGCCGGTGCCGACTTTGCCGCCAGAAGTCAGAGCCATAGCGTCCGGACTGATGACCATTGCGGCATGAACCGAACTGTCGTTCTTGAAAGCCGAAACAGGAGTGTTATCTTTTCCGGTCAGCTCCTTGGTCCACTTGACCGTAACATCCTTCATTGAAAGACCGGCTGCGGCCAAAATGTTGGCCAGATAATCCGGGTGCGGACCGTAGGCCTGAACGGCGATTGTTTTTCCTTTCAAATCCTTAGGCGTTTTGATGCCTTCTTTGACTACGAGGGCGTCTCCGCCGACGGACCACGTCATCTGGTAAATGACGACTGGCTTCGTTCTGGAATCTTTGGACGCGGCTTCAAGAGCCATATTAATCATACCCAGGGTGCCGCGAAGATAGGGCGAATCGCCCCGCTGAAAAGAAGCCAGCTGTTTGGTGAAGTCATCTTCACGCACCAGCTTCAGCTTGAGTCCCAGCTTGTCAAAAATGCTTCCTTTCACGGTCAAGCGCGCGTTTCCATTGCCGTAAATCGTGGCGATGTCTCCGCCCCAAGTGATAAGCGGAACCTGAACGGTGTCGGACCTCTTCACTTCACCCACAGGAACATTCACAACCTTTGACATGGGCGGAGCGTCAATGTAACGGGCCGTAGCGGCCGAAACAGCAGAAGCCAGAACCAAAACACCGAGAGCATAAAGAGCCGACATCCACTTCCTCATCTGACTTCTTCCTCCTTTGATGTAAAAATCAACGAACTTGCCACACCCGCAGCCCCGAGCCGCGGGCCTTTACCTTCAAAAGATGTATAGCAAAAAAAATATTTTTTGTCAAATATTTTTGCGCTAAAGATTTATTGAGGAAAACGGGAGGTTGGCAAAAAAACTCGCGACCGCGAGCTCGTAAGACGAGAGCAGATACGCTACCCATGAAAATGGGTAGGCAATGAACGGATGAACAAAAGCCAAAACGCCGGATAAAAATCCGAAAAACATCGTAGCCGGAACCAAGACCAGGATAAAAAGATTCGCCGGAAGAGAAAACAATGAAAGCGAATCGGAGTTTTGTAGAAGAACCGGCAAGACCGCGATTTGCGCCGACAGCGTCGCTAAAGCATACTCGCGAATTTTAAATCTTTGCGGCAGCCATTTTACGAAGCGCGCGAAATAGGGCGATAAATAAATCAGGCCTAAAGCGGCCAAAAAAGAAAGCTGGAAACCGAGGTCAAAACGCAAAATTTTGGGATTGTACAAAATCATTAAAAATCCGGCGGCAAACAAAGCGATTTTGGCCTGATATACCCGTCCGGCGCTTCCGGCTAAATAAAGAATCGCGGCCATAATTGAGGCGCGCACCACCGTGGCTGACGCGCCGGCCATAATCGCGAATAGAATTATGCCGACGATGCCGAAAGACGCGCTAAAAACTCGCGGAAGAAAACTGCCCAAAGCGCCGGCGAAAGCCCTGGCGACTATGGTTATGTTGTAACCGGACAGCACTACTATATGTATGACTCCGACTTTTCTGAAGTTTTCCAGAATATCGGACGGCATTGATTTTCTTGCTCCCACCGTTAGTCCGCCGATAAACGAGGCCTGCGGTTCGGTTAAGACGCGGGATAGATTTTCAAGATACCCATTTTTAATTTTTAAAAGCGCTGATTTTACGATAGACCCCGAGCCCGATCCTATTTTTTTAATTTCGGGAAAAACCATCTCAAGAAAAACATCGTCTTTGGCCAAATAAGCGCGGTAATCAAAATCGGAAAAGTTATCCGGCTTTTTCAGCGTTCCGCTTATCTCCAGAATATCGCCGTACGAAAATTCGGGATAACGATTGGTAACCAGTAAAATTTTATCGCCGCTTGTTGCCTTAAAAATCAAGCGGGTTGAATTTTCGCGCTCATCCGGTTCATCGCTGATAAAACCCTTAAGCGAGATGTTTTGCCCGACCGCAAAAAACAATTCCCGCGAAACAGGCGCGTTATCTTTAATATCGTAGCGTAAGATGCCCAGACCGAAGGACAGGATAAAAATTCCAAGAAAAATGAAAATTCCCTTTGGATATTCGACTTTCAAATAAGCGAAAATCAAAAAGAAAACCCCGGTTATCATAATAAACAGGGCAACGGGCCAATCCGCGTTAAAAAAAGACCTGAAAAACACGCCAAAAGCAAATCCGAAAATCGTTAAAGCCGGCCAAATACGGCGCAATTCCAACATAATGACTTGAATAATACGCAAAAAATGCTAAAATTGATAGAGTTTAAGCCCCTATCGTCTAGTCCGGTCTAGGACGCCACGCTTTCAATGTGGAAACTCGGGTTCGAATCCCGATGGGGGCACTGAAAAGTGCGGAGCACTTTCGAACCCAATATCGGGATTCGAACCCGCGAAAAGGGGTCGGGAAAAACTGTAGTTTTTCCCGAGGAGGAAGGCAGGGAGCAAAGCGACCGCCGGAAACCGAGAGGTGTCCGGGGAGGCCGAAGGCCGACGGGTTCTAGCGAAGCGGAATCCCGATGGGGGCACCAAACTTTCCAAAAAACTAGGACAAAGCGCATACGGTTTCGTCGTAAAATGACGCAAGGCGACATTTGCCGCAAGTTAGAGATGGATGAAGCTATATGAGCGAGATTGAGGGCAGCAAGAAAAATATCACCCTCGGCGTATTAGAAAAACTTGCGGATGCGCTTGATGTTTCAGTTGATGAATTATTGAAATGATTATGGATAAGAAATATAAAGGAATAGCGGTTTTTGGTGCTCCGGGAAGCGGCAAAACAACCATAGCCAAATTACTTTTGGCTTCTTTTTCTTCAGCAAATTATGTAGAAGCATTTGACTTTGTTATCAACCCAGCCGCTACCATTAAGAAAAAATTGCCGGAGAAAGAAATTGATTTTATCCAAACTGTTAGCAAAATTTACAATAAGAAAGTTGCCAAAAGTATTCCGAGAGAAGAAGCGCGCAATTTTTTCACATATCTCAAAAACCGCTATTCTTCATCAATAATTGCAAAGACACTAATTTATATTCATCAAAAAAAGTTCTCCAAGAAGTTTATTATCATTGCTGGAATTCGTGGTTACAGAAATTCAACTCACTTCAAGAAAAACGGGTACTTGGTCGTCTATCTTAAAACTCCCGACAAACATTTGGCGATGCGGGTTTCAAAACGAGAAAACTTTTCACGAAAAGACGCCGAAAAAGAAAAACAAATTGAAGAACGTCTTTTCTCGACTAATAAAGTGGAAAAAATTGCTCACCTGTCTTTCAATACAGCGGCGACTAAACAAAAAGAAATTGTTGCTCAAATTAGAGCGTTAGTCGAGGTGGTTGAGTGTAAAAAATGTGTGAATACCAGCACTAATTTATCCAACACTATCGGAAAATCTGGTTTATGCGATGTATGCGAACGATATGTAAAAAATTTTAGCAAAACTCCATTACAAAAAGAGTTAAATTTTTTACTTTCGCTTAAAAATTCTGGTAAAGGTAAATATGACGCAATGGTCGGTATATCTGGCGGAAAGGACAGTACGGCAACTCTCTATGAAACTAAGAGCATGGGCTTTACTCCTCTGGCTTTCTCTTTAGACACTCATTATTACCCAAAGCACGTTTTCTTAAGAGCAAAACAAGTTGCAAAAACATTGGATGTTGATTTCGAACACATAGACGCGAGAAAATATATGCGTCCAGTTGATCGCGCTTGTTTCCAAAAAACTGCGGATTTATACAGCAAACATGATTCACAAGAATTAAAAGAAGAATTTCGGAAATGGTACGTGGAAGGGCGAAGGCATTACTCAATAAAATGTGAGCATAAAATTCCGTTTGTGAGAACTTGTCAGTTGTGCAGGCGGCTTATTATACGTGCGTATTATGGAGAAGCTCAGAAGCATGGAGTAAGTGTTGTTATTTTGGGAATCAATGAATGGGCTGGATTGAGCCAAAATAGTGAATCTAAAAAGTTTGTTTTCTCGGCGATGAGAAAATTGCAACCATTCAAAAATAAGCCGCCTGTTTATATCGTACATTTACCTTTTTTACTTCAACGCAAAATCAAAGACACAGAAAAGGTTTTAAGAAAGTTGGGTTGGAAAATTCCGCAAGGAGAAAGGTTGATTGAATCAAACGCGAACTCATGTTTATTTGCGAGAGCCGCAGAAAACAAGGCGAGAAAAATGCTTGGGTTTCATCCGGATAGTTCACGGCTTGCACGAGAAGTTACGGTGGGATTTATCAGTAAGAAACAAGCGAAACTGGCTTTGGAGAAAATACATAATTATAATAAAAGTGTTAAACAAGTTTTGAAAGAAGCTAAAATTATCTGATTTGGCGGCGAAAAAATTCTGGCCTCCCGCGAGGGCGCGGCGGAGGGTGTGTGCGGGGGGGTTTTGCCCGACCGACTCAGCCGCTATTGTCTTTTTTTGGCGTGAAACGCCTTATGAATATCTTTAAGCTGACGATTGGTGATGTGAGTATAAATTTGCGTGGTTGAAATGTTGGAATGCCCCAGCATTATCTGGACCGAACGCAAATCCGCGCCGTTTGAGAGTAAGTCGGTCGCGAAACAATGGCGCAAAGTGTGCGGAGTAACTTTTTTTGAAATGCCGGATTTGAGCGCGTGATATTTTATAATTCTTTCTACCGAACGCGGAGTGAGGCGGGAATAGCTTATAGCTTTTAGCTTATGGCTTTTAGTTCTTGGGAGGCGAACAAAAAGGGCCTCTTCAATGTCGGGCCGTTTATTCAGCCAATTTTCAACGGCTGACTTCGCGTCATCGGACAAAAAAACCAGGCGCACTTTTTCTCCCTTACCCCTTACGCTGAATTCCCCCTTTTTTAAATTGACGGAATCGCGATTAAGCGAACAAAGTTCGGACACACGAAGTCCGGTTGAAAACAAAAGCTCCAGAATCGCGCGGTCCCGCAGGCCCTTGGCGCCGTCTCCGGACGGGGAGACGATTAAACGCTCCAATTCGTCTTCCGATATTAAATCAATTTCGCGCTCCCCCGTTTTAGCCAATTCTATTTTCTCGGCAGCCAAACTCGCGATTTCGCGCCTGGCCAGATATTTTAAAAAACCGCGTAGCGCGATTAAATAATAATTTTGGGTCTTTTTCTTCAGATTTTTGCGATTGAGCCACAGCCGGAAATCGCGTACAGCGTCATCAGTAATGTCGGCGGGTGCTGCGATTTTAGCAAAATCAAAAAAGGCGGCAAGATCCCTGCCGTAATTATCAAGGGTCTTCAGGCCTCGGCCTTTTTCAATTTCCAGATATTCCAAGTACTGCCTTAAAAAATCATTTTTATCCGAATGTCGCACAATTTATAATAACACGATTTCTCTTACAAAAACCTGTATTTAAATAAAAAAACGGCTCGAGCAGGGCTCGGCCGTTTTCACTGGAAACAATGACGCTTTTTATTACTGGGTCCCCAATCGTGAAATATGATCGGCGGCGAAAGCGATAATAATAATAACCGGGACCTGAGTTCCAGAAAACGAAAGTTCATATGCTTTAGAAAGCTCCAAGCTGATTGTGTCAGAAGCCCTTAGTTCACTTATTGCGTCCAGAAGCTTTGATTGCGCCTGAACCTTGATATTGTTCAAAAGGGCTAGACTCTGAATGTCATCTTGCCAAAAACCCTCAGGTCCAAATTCAAACAGCTTCAGCGCTTCCCCAACCCGCTGATACGGTTGGCCATTGTGGTCAAGCAAAAACATCGCGGCCTTTAAAAGTCCGCACACTTTCCCGACTTCAAATGGTGTTCGCATTGCCGTTTCCTTTCTAGCCGTTCGGCTGTTAGGATTTGTTGCCCGTACTCTTTCACTATTTTATACGATTAGGTGTCTTTTGTCAAATACTTGAATAAAAGTCGGTAGTATGCTAAAATTTAGACAATATGCTGGCTGTTAAAACCAAACAAAAAGTCATAGAAAAATATAAGCTCCATGAGAAAGACACGGGGTCTTCCGAGGTTCAAATCGCCCTTTTGACCGAAGAAATCAAGCGCCTGACCTCCCACCTCAAAGACCACCCCAAAGACGTCCATTCCAGACGCGGCCTCTTAAAAATGGTTTCTAAAAGAAAGGCGCTCTTAAACTACCTCTCCAACGAAGACGAAAAAAGATATTCAAGTATTATTAAAAAAATCGGATTAAAAAAATAAAAAATATGACGGTTATAAAACATCGCGAACAGCGAGTGGCGGTTTTAATTGATGTTCAAAATATGTACCACTCGGCGCGCAATCTCTACGGCAAGCGCGTTAATTTTAAAGAGGTGCTCAAAGCGGCTTTAGCCGGACGAAAATTGATTCGGGCCATCGGCTATGTCATAAAAACAGAAACCGGCGAAGAATCGGCCTTTTTTGAGGCCTTGACCAAAATAGGGATTGAGCCGAAATTCAAAGACCTGCAGATTTTTGCCGGCGGAATGAAAAAAGCCGACTGGGACGTGGGTCTTACGGTTGACGCCGTAAAAGTCGCGCCGCGAGTGGACACAATCGTGCTGATAACGGGAGACGGCGACTTTGTGCCCCTGGTTGAATATCTGAAAGACGGCCCATTCGGCAATCAGGTGGAAGTGATGGCCTTCGGCCGCTCGGCTTCTGGCAAATTAAAAGAAAAAGCGGATGAATTTATTGACCTGGGAGAATCGCAGAAATTTTTGATAGACCTTCCGCGAAAAAAGAACCAATAAAATATGCAAATCAAAAAATATGAGACCCAAATAGCCGGTCGGCCTCTTGAGGTTGAATTTTCAGACTTAGCGCCGCTGGCCAACGGCTCGGTTTTGGTGCGTTACGGGGAAACAATCGTTTTCGCAACAGCCACCATGTCCAAAAACCCCAGGACCGGCATTGATTTTTTCCCGCTTTCGGTTGACTACGAAGAAAAATTTTACGCGGCGGGGCAAATTTTGGGCTCGCGTTTCGTGCGCCGCGAAGGCCGGCCGTCGGAAGAAGCCGTTTTAAACGGTCGCCTGATAGACCGGACCCTGCGCCCGCTTTTTAATAAAAAAATAAGAAACGAGGTTCATGTGGTGGTGATGGCCCTTTCGATTGACGGCGAAAACGACCCCGATGTGGCCGGAGTTCTCGCGGCTTCTTTGGCCGTCGCGACTTCCAACATCCCGTGGAACGGACCGGTAAGCCCGCTACGCTTGGGACTGATTTCCGACAAAGTGATTTTTAACCCCGTCAATTCCGAAAAGGAAAAATCCGAACTGGATTTGGTCGCCTGCGCCAAATCCGGAAAAATAAATATGCTTGAAGCAGGCGCGAAAGAAGTTCCGGAAAAGAAAATCCTGCTGGCGCTTGAAGAGGCCCTGCCGGAATTTGCCAAAATTGAGGAATTTCAGAAGAAAATAATATCCGAGGTCGGCAAGGAAAAAATGCGGCTGGAATTTCCCGAAGAACCGAAAGAAATGCTGGAACTTTTTCGGCGACACATAAAACCCCGCCTTGAGGACTATATTTACATCTCGGACAAACCCGTCCGCAACACCCGGCTCGGGGAATTAAAAAAAGAGTGGATGGATTCGGCCAAAGAACAATATAACGGCTTTACGGACGCGGCTGACGACCTTTACGAAAAAGCTATTGATGAAATAGTCCACAAAAACATAATTGAAAATGAAAAGCGCCCCGACCACAGAAAAATGACCGAGATCCGGCCGCTATACGCCCAAGTCGGATTTCTTCAACGCAATCACGGCTCGGCTTTATTTTTCAGAGGCGAAACGCACATATTGTCGGTGGCCACGCTCGGCGCGCCCGGAGACGTGCAGTTGATAGAAGGAATGGAGGTGCGGGCTAAAAAAAGATTTATGCATCATTACAACTTTCCGCCCTTTTCTTCCGGCGAAACGGGAAGAATGGGTTCTCCCGGCCGAAGAGAAATCGGACATGGCGCCTTGGCCGAGCGCGCGCTTGAAGCCGTCATCCCGCCCAAAGAAATTTTTCCTTACACCATCCGGCTGGTTTCAGAAACAATGTCTTCAAACGGCTCAACCTCAATGGGTTCGGTTTGCGCTTCCACCCTGTCCCTAATGGATGCCGGCGTTCCGATTAAAGAGCCGGTAGCCGGTATTGCTATGGGACTTATGGTGTCGGAAGACGGCAAAAAATTCAAAGTTATTACCGACCTTCAGGGCCCGGAAGACCACCACGGCGACATGGATTTCAAAGCCGCGGGCACCAAAAATGGAATAACGGCCATTCAAATGGATGTAAAAGTGGACGGAGTTACGCTTGAGATGCTCAAAGACGCCTTTAAAGACGCCCTTGAAGCAAGAAAAAAAATAATGGGAGTGATGCTTGAAACCCTGTCCAATCCCAGAGAAAACATATCTCCCTACGCGCCTAAAATCATAACCATAAACATAAATCCGGATAAAATAAGAGATGTGGTCGGCCCTGGAGGAAAAACCATAAACAAAATAATTGACGAGACCGGAGCCGAAATTGACATTGAACAAACGGGCGAAATATTTATCACCGGCAAAAACCAGGAATCCGCCGAAAAAGCCGCTGAGATAATAAAAAATCTTACGCGCGAATATCTGGCGGGGGAAGAATTCGTCGGAAAAGTCAGCCGCATATTTGAATTCGGAGCCATGGTTGAAATCGGCCCGAAACAGGAAGGGTTAGTGCATATTTCGGAACTCGCTCCGTATAGAGTGAATAAAGTCCGCGATGTGGTGCAGATAGGCGACGAAGTTCCTGTTAAAATAATAAGCATAGATGAGTTGGGGAGAGTTAATCTTTCCATTAAACAAGCAAGCGCCTACAAAGAAAAGTCAAAAGAATAATAATGAACGGCGAAAACAAGGAAGAAACCCCGCAATCAAACGGCCTTAAAAAACCGGGCATAAGAACTATGGCCGGAGATGTCCAAGATTATGTTAAAGAGAAAAAATTGTCTCTAGCCGGCCTTGCCGCCATCCGCCAAAGAAGGGAAATAGCGGGAGGGCCGGAAAACCGCTCCGTCTTGAGACGACCCGCCTATATTTTTTCAGCCATTTTGATTCTCGCGCTTTTATCCGCGGGAATTTTTTGGTTAAATAGGGCCGCTCGCGAGCCGTTAGCGCCTCAAAAAACGGCCACACCCCCATCTTTAATCGCGGCCGGAAAAGAATTTACCGTCAGTACTGAAAATGGCGACAAAAATGTCTTTTTGACCTCCTGGCGCGATCTTTTTAACGCCCAACTCCTGCCCCGTCAATTTCTATATGTTAAAATTTTTGACAAAAATAACAACAAATTCTTAAACGCCCAGGGCCTCTTTAATCTTTTGGGAATATCTCCGCCGCTTTTGCTGGCAAATAATGTGGGCGGGTTGTCCACTTTTGGAATAATGGACACATCAAGAGGCAACGAGACCGTTATAATAACGGAAATAAATTCGTATGCCTCGGCTTTCGCGGGACTACTGCAATGGGAGGCGAATTTGCCGGTTGATTTACTCCCCCTCTTAAGGCCGGGGTTATCATACGATCGGGGAGAAAACAATTTCATTGACTCGGTGGTCGCCAACAATGACGCGCGGCTTTTAAAAAATAAAGAGGGGGAATCAATCTTGGGATACTCAATTTTTAATCAGAAATTTTTGATTTTGGCCCAATCCCCTCAAGCGATGGAAAATGTTATAAAACAAATGAGCGTTTTGCCGCCGAAATGATTTTTTTAATAATTAATGTTATTATTTTAAAATATGGGTCTAGACCTTGGTCATTTTAGAAAAAAACTTGAGGAAGAGCGGCTTCGCGTTGAAGGAGAACTTAAGACAATCGCGCGCATCGCTCCCGACAATCCCAAGGACTGGCAGCCAACGCCGCCCGACCTCAACATACAGGAATCCGAAGCCAGTGAAATGGCGGATAAATTTGAAGAAATGGGCAACCGCGCCGCGCGCGAAATTGAATTGGAAACAAAACTTAATGAAATTAACGAGGCGATAGACAGAATAGGAAAAGGAACTTACGGCTTTTGCGCGATTGACCAAAAACCCATTGACCCCAAACGTTTGGAAGCCAACCCCACAGCCAAAACCTGCGTAGAGCACGGCCGATGAATTTTCCGACCACTTCTACCCGAATATAATTTTTGTTATATATAAACAAGAAGCTATTTATATTTGGGGGCTATTGCCGTGGCCGTAAAACTTGGAGATCTGGAAATCGAGTTTTTTGCTTCCTCCGGTTCACTGGGGTTTGATGGCCGCGGCTGGCCGTGGGAAAGATGGTTTTTGCCAAGATTCTGTTTTGATCCGTCGCTCTTCTGCGCTGTTTTAAAAACCGTAACGCCCAACAGACGTCAGGGCAACGGACAAGTTCCTTGGTTTAAGGTGAGACCGATTTTTGAAGATAATGAATTATGCGGATTTGTAAATTGTCTTGGCCTGCCAAACCCGGGTTTTTTAGGATGGAAAACAAAATATTTAGCAAAAATTGATTTTAATCGGGACATCGTTTTCTCAATTGCTTCATATGGCGTTGAATTGTCATCTATAACGCGCGAGTTTAATTCCCTCCCCCTGACCGCGGTGGAGCTTAATGCCAGCTGTCCCAACACCGAAGAAGAAATGGCTGAAAATGCCGAATCAACCATTGACTCCTGCCGCCGGCTTTACGAAAATTGCCGCCACCCCATCATACTCAAACTCTCTTATGCCCAAAATTTTTGCCAAATTGCTCGCGAAGCAGAAAGATATGTTGCCGCGATTTCTTTCAACACAATACCTTGGAATTTAATTTTTCCCGATGGCTCCGGTTATTTTAAAAAATATGGCGGCGGAGGGGTTTCCGGAAAAATCGTCAGATGGTTTTACGAGGATATGGCGAAAAAGCTGATGAATTGCTGTAATACTCCAATCATTATGCCTGTCTGGGATTATGAAGATATCATAAAAAATGAAGAAATCGGCGCCTCTGCTCACAGTTTTGGTTCGGTTTTTATCGCTTATCCGTGGTTTCCGACGCTGGCTGTAAAACGCCGGCAAAAAGAGAAAAAATGGAATCGCCTAGTTTAGGCGATTTTATTTTATCCAAAAATTTGTTAGAGTTAATTTTGTCCATCTCATGGAAATCCGATTTTCTTCGGGATTTCTGGGCCTGTAGTATAGTGGTAATACACCGCATCCGCCCCGTTAGACATAGGATATTATGGGCCTATGGTCTAGTGGCACGACGCGTCATTCGCATTGACGAGACGGCAGTTCGATTCTGCCTAGGTCCACCAAAATGTCTAACGGGGTGAACATTGCGGAGACAGGGATTCGATTTCCCTCAGGTCCACTCCTTCGCTCTTTTGGAGCTTCGGAGTGCAAGCACATTTTAAAAAAGCGCAAGGAAGAAAATTTTTAATCATATAATTCGTAAGATTTAGGCCACAAAAACAGCAGAAATGCTGGTTTTTTTGGGGCTTGACAAAGTATAGCTATAGGTGTATAAAACAAGTATAATTCCTATCCGAATGGATAGGTCGCCCCACAAAGGGTCAGGTGGTTAGAATCCTGCCACAACCTAGGATTCCGCAGCACATTGAGAAGGAGGTGCCGTATGGCACGCCGAAACGAAGAATTCGTAGTCGACCAAGGACCCTCGAAGCTCGATCTGATGCTCTCCCTGTTCGACACCGATATGGGTGCGCGGACAGTGAGGTTTCGGGCCAGCGGACAACTCACGTTCGGCTGGTACGACGTTCAGATCATCTCCGTAAGGAGGCGGCATCCCAGCGCGAAAATCTGGGACATCGAGGGGATCGTCAAGACCCATCGCGGGAAAGAGCGAGTCTCGATCTACTACTTCTCGGACACCCGTGGAGGTAGTATGAGGTTCGAGGGAGAGCTTCGGACCGAAGGCATGAGACGCCCAACGACTTGGAAAGCAAGTGGTCTTCTCAAGTTTTTTGAGAATGAAAGTGAGTCCGCTATGCCGAGGACGCGATTCCCTCACCAGGGCGATCGATAACATCTGAGGCCAAGAGCTTCAACCAAGAGCCCTTCGTGGAAGAAATTCCGCGCGGGGCTCTCACTTTTTATATTTGAAATTTTGATAAATTTCATAAAGAATTGAAAGAATTTGCCGCCACATCCTTCGTTCCACCTTCGCTAAAGCCACAGTGGACACAGTAAAGCTACAGAATGCAAAGCAAAGAAAAATTTGATAGCGTAGACCACATCTATATTCGTATCTTACACATCTTGTTAAAAATGAAATTTGTTTCACGTTTTACATTTTTTGTTTGCACAAATATATAATAGACATAGTCCGAAACTAGTGTGTCCGATATTATTATGATGTCCGATAGTGTAAAACGTGAAACAAAGCATCCTTTTACTTGACAATATATTTACACGAGCAAATAATAAACAAATCGCAGTTGTGAGTTTGGTTCTCAACCAGCTGGCCAGAGCTAAGCTCTTGTCATATGCCAAGAGCTTAGCTCTTGGCAATACAGAAAATTAAGTAAAAATGTAAAACGTGAAACAAAATGCCATCTGAAAAAAGAAAAATAGGAGATGTAGGAGAAGATTTTTGCGTAAAACATCTCGTGAAACACAGATTTAAGATTTTAGATAGAAATTATCTAAGAAAGTGGGGGGAAATTGATGTAATAGCCGAAAAGGATGGAATAGTGCATTTTATAGAGGTCAAATCTGTTTCACGCGAAACATATTCTGGCGAATACCAGGCATCTGATAATTATGATCCGGAAGAAAATGTGCATCCATGGAAATTAAAACGGCTTTCGCGCGCCATTCAGACATATATTTTAGACAAAGATATTGATGATGATATGGAATGGCAAGTGGATATTGCCGCTGTTTTCATTGATTTTGAAACCAAAAAAGCTAAAATTAGAATTACAGAGGATATAGGTTTGTAAAACCGTGTAAAACGTGAAACATATTCAATAAAATTCACCGGGGTGTAGTATACCGGTAGTACGCCTGCTTTGGGAGCAGGTAGACCGAGTTCGATTCTCGGCACCCCGACCAACGAAGGAAAAAGAGTTCACGCTTGGCTATTTTTATTGCTCTTGCAATTACTAAAAAAGTGTAGTATAATCGTACCGTAGTTCATTAACTGGGCAGAGATGCCCCAAAACCGCCCGAGAGGGCTTCCCAGAGATGGGGAGGAGGACACAGTGGATAGCAAAGAAATCGTTCGTCGGCTCGTCGTCGGTTCCGAGGCCATTGACCGCATGAGGCAAGAAATCAATTCTGTGGTCAGCATCGTCCTCGGTTTCGTGATAAAGAAACACGAGATAGAGGATTGGCGCGAAGAGTTCTCAAAGAGATTTAAAATTGATACATTCTGGTCTCTAGATTTTCCTGGTTGCACATGGCACTTTATCAGGAACAGCGGCCGACCTGCTGGAAAAGGATACCTTGAGACAGAGTGCTGCCTAAACACCGGCTTCGGCGAGGTCAGATTCAAGAGAGAGTTTGGGAAATTCGATATTCCTTATCGGAATGTTCAACGTGTCTACGAGTCGTTGCCGCTTTTCGTTGAAGGAATGAGGAAACTGTTCCCGTTCCTCGAGGACTGCTGGCAACCGTTTCTGGATGCTTCCGACTACACCGAAAGAGAAGAAAGGGGGCGAGTGGCCGAGGCAGCCAAACAGACCGGCCCTGACTAACCAACCAAGTCCAGCATCATCTGCTGGCGGGCCTCACGGCAACGTGGGGCCTTCTTTTTTGCGAAGAACAACGGGAATTTTCTCTAAATTAACACTTTTTACACAAGTTAGTCCGAAAATATCCACAAAATATGGGGTTTTTCGCGTGTATGCCCGCGTGGGGGTTGACTTTTTATTTCAAAAGAGTATACTGTCCCTATACCTGAAAGGTCGGTTTTTGTAAGACATTGATAACTAAAAAAGCTATGAATTGTCCAAAATGCAACGCTGAAGTCGAAAATCAGGAAGAGCATAATGCTGAAGCCCACCCTGAAGGTGGCGAACAGCCAACAGGTGACGCCAACGAAGGTGGAGAAAATCAATAGATTTCAGTTTGATTTATAACAAACGACCCCCGATTATATGTCGGGGGTTGTTTGTTTAGAGCCAAAGGGCGCCTAAAAACCTTGTAATTTCGGCCGTTTTTTGTAAAATTTAAATATTAGCGACTATTTCAGCGGGCATAGTTTAGTGGCAGAATGACTGCCTTCCAAGCAGTAGATGGGAGTTCGATTCTCCCTGCCCGCACCACTTCGCCCACTCCGCTTCGCTACGCGGGCTTCGCGGTGCAGGCACAAAAAATATACGGCTTGCAACATTTTAGAATAAAAAGCGAAGTGGCCCCGCGAAACGCAGTGAAGTGGGGCAAAACAATATGTATTACTGTTATATCTTACAAAGTCTTAAAGATAAAAGTTTCTACGTCGGATCAACCTCTGATCTTAAAGAAAGATTCGGGCAACATAATAATAAAGAGGCTAAATATTCTTCAAGCAAAACCCCGTTTAAAATAATTTGGTATGGTGCATTTGAAAACAAATCCAAGGCTCAAAAATTTGAGAAGTATTTGAAATCAAGTTCAGGATTCGCGTTCAGAAACAAAAGATTAATTTAAATAGCCGTTTCTATTTCAGAAATCTTACGGGTTCTAACATCGTTCTATTCCCCATACAGAGAAAGAGAAACTTTTATTGCTTAAAACTAAAATCTTCTTTAGTCTGAGTTTATCGAGGACTGAAAACTAAACGGTTTTTACATAATTTTACAGAGGTTCTAACAAAAAAGCCCACAAGCGTGGGCAATAGTTCTTATTTAACTTTTTCTAATTCTGGCGCAAAATATGCAGCATCTTCTTTTCTTCCGCATTTAGGGCATTTGTATGTAACTTCATACAAAAAAACATGCGTTTTGGGCAATCCACCCAACCATTTGATCCAGTATTCTTCGTCCGGTGGTTGCGGTCCAATAATTTCACTGATTTCCCCTTCGAATCTGTATTCTCCACCCGCCGACGAACATATCCGCGGCTCCATGGAGTTAGTGACTTGGTCACCTATTCTAAACTTCTTCTGTTCAATCGGCCTACTCTCACATTTTTCAGCATCGGATTTATTTTTGTAGTCAGCGCCACATACCGAACATCGCCAAAGAATTGTTTTCTTCACAATCTTTTTCATATCATTTCCTCCTCGCCAGTTAATTTTTTAAGGCTCCGTTGTCAATACTAATCGCATTGGGTGTTATAGTCAAGATAAAAAAACCCGCCCTTTTACAGCGCCTTAGTATCATTTCAGGCGCATAAAAATATTATAAGGATGTTGTCATTGCGGCACTGAGACAAGTTCTCCTTCTTCGCTAAAGCTACGGAGGACGCAGTAACACTTGCCCGCCGTAGCCTTGGCGAAGGCGGGTCGTCTAGTTGCCCGCATAGGGAAATGGAATTTTTTGTTGATGAATAATAAAATCTTCACAAACAAACTACTCCTATCTTTGCGCCATATTATTTGCCTTGAGTTCTTGTCGATAATATAGTGAATTTAGATTATCTTGCAATCAAAGTCAGGAGGCAAAAGATGAATCTAATCAGGGTGACCTTAAAAATATCTGTTGACAGTGAAATGCTTGCAAAAGCTATCTGTGATTCGGTATACATGGAAAGTCGAGGATATGAGGTTCTTTACTCAAAAAAGTACGCTGATAACGATTTCCGGCTGTGCCATTCACATGATCAAGATTTGTTGTACATACATTTTAGGATTCCAACACAGGGCTTAACACCAGAATTCAAATATTTTATCGCATGTGGAGATGAAAATATTATCAAACAAGATATAGCCAACCTTGTTTTGGAAGTAGAAAGAAAGTTCTCATAAAAAGTTAACAAAGACGCGGTTTTTTATACCAGCGTCTTTTCTTTTAACCTAAATTCTTAAACATTCTGCAAAACCGTCGAAATTGACGAATTATTAATTTTTATATACACTAACATCCAATTGTTATGATGAAAGGAAACAAAGGCGACCATTACGCTGTTATATAATATGGGTCGATAATAGGCATTAAAAAACCTATAATTCATAGATGGGCTTAGAAGAAGAGTTTGACGGCCTAAAAGACGAGGAAATTCTTTTCGCTTCCATTGAAAAGCCGGCGCTTTTTAGAATTATAATGTCCCGCTACGAAAAGCCGTTTCTGCGTAAAGCAATGGGCGTGGTCAGACAGAAAGAGGACGCCGAAGATGTCGTGCAGGACGCTTTTACAAAAATCTATTTTCATGCCGCTAAATTTAAAAAGAGGCCGGGAATAGAATTCAAAAGCTGGGCTTATAAAATTCTGGTTAACGCCGCCATCAATAAATACCACTATTTGAAAAAGCGTTGGGCGAGCGAATTTTCAGACGAGATAGCGTACGGCGAGACCCTCGCAAGCAATGAAAATCTCGCTCTCGCGACCGAAGCGAAAATTATCGTGGAAAACGCCATTTCGCGCCTCCCGCAACAGTCGCAGAAACTCCTGACTTCGTATTATTTAAAGGATAAATCATACAAAGACATAGCGGGGGAAGAGAACATAACCGTTCCGGCGCTGAAAATGAAACTTTTCAGGGCGAAAAAACTTTTTAAAAAGGCCACAAACAATGACTTATATCAATAAAAACAAAATGGGCACAAAAATACAAAATAGAGTAATGAAAAGGGTTTATTTTATCTGGTTTTTTAGGCGGATTCTGCCTTATGTCGCCCTGGAGATTTTAATATTTGGCGTTTTTCTCTACTTCGTCGGCGAGCACGCTTTTGTGCGCGTAATTGTGGATAATTCAATACAAAAAATGTTGTTTAGTCCGAATTCGCTGTTGCCCTACATGCTTGGCGCGGCGTTAAATACTAAGCTGGTTGTGCAGGTATCGCTTTTGGGGGCGCTTGCCGCCATGCTTCTGGCCTTCAGGAATGTTTTATACGCGTTCATACAGCTTAACGTTTTTAAAGAAGAAACCAACCTAAAGCGCGGAGTGTTCTATTAATATGAGAGCAAAAGGTCGGTCTTTATAAAACACAGCAAAAACCCCGCTTCACGCGGGGTTTTTGCTGTGTTTTGGCATGGTGCAAATACAAAATATGCTACTCTATAATCAGACCCAAAAAGGAGGAGCGAGCACGAAATGGCCGAAAAGAGAAAAAACGCCCGATATGTTTTATTCTGGATAAAAAGTTCCAGGGGAACCGACAAAAAAGCAATATTTGAAATTCCGCGTAATTGGACCGATGAAAATATCAAACGGGCTTTGGAAAAATGGTGTTCGCGCTTCGGCGCCTGGGATAAAGGAGAAAATAAGCTCTTCTTTGATTGGGAATTTATTGAAGTTTTGAAAAGAAAAGAATTAAATAAGGCCTACGACCTTGCTTGCAAGGAAAAAGAAAAAGCCGCTGAAAAATGGCAAATTCTGGCCGCCATGTTGAATGTCAGAAAATTGAACTGAATTTGTTTTGTATAAATATATTATTGGGTGCTATTATTTATTTTGGAGTGTTCGTTGTAAGGAGGGAGTGGGGAGATGGCTAAAAGGATCGCCCATGCCAAGATCGTCAGACCGAGAAGCCGCAGAAAGATTATTTATCCCTGGCCAACGCAAAGACAAACATCGGCAATAGAAGAAATGCATGGCTACAATATAGATGTCGTGAATTTTCGTATTTATCTTGTCGGTGAAGAAAAAGTATACCACGGCGAAGAGGATGATTACACAGAGCCGGGAGTAGAATATATAATGACATCTCGTTTCATAAAAAATCTGGATATTCTCTCCGGGAGAAACCCGGAAAGACCTATTTTAATCGCGATGAAAACATGCGGAGGCAACGGGGAAGAGGGAATGGCGATTTACGACGCTATCATATCTTGTCCAAATCCAATCACAATTTTAAGTTACACCCACGCCAGATCAATGTCATCTCTTATACTCCAAGCAGCGGACAAGCGGGTCTTAATGCCGCATAGTTACTTTATGTTTCACGAAGGCACGGTGGGAGCAGAGGATACTTACAAGGGTTTTCTTACTTACGCGGAATGGATGAGAAAAACTTCGTCCTCAATGATAGATATTTACTCGCAAGCGCTTAAACGCAAAGGCAAATTTCACACTTGGTCGTTACAACGCATCCAGAAAATGCTGCAGGATTATATGGATAAAAAACAAGAAGTGTTCCTTACGGCGCAGGAGGCCGTGGAGTGGGGTTTTGCCGACGAGGTTTTTGGCGGAAACGGCAGTCCTTTGGACTGGACGAAACTGATAACTTATGATTAGAGTTCTAAAATCTCAAATACAAACCCGCCCCGACGGATATCGGGGCGGGTTTTTCACGCGCGTTTGTTATTTTACGGCTTCTTTCAGCGCCTTGCCGGACCTAAATTTCGGAGCTTTGGTTGCCGGAACGTGAACGGTTTCCCCCGTCCTCGGATTTCTGGCTTCGCGCGCCTTACGCTCTTTAACCCCAAAGGACCCGAAGCCGGCAATGGTTACTTCTCCGCCGTTTTTTAACTCGCCTGCAATCGTGTCAAAAATGAAATCAACCAATTCTTCGGCTGATTTTTTGGTTCCGCCCATTTTTTCGTAGACGGCGTCAGTTAAACCCATTTTATTCATAAAATTATTTTCAAAATCATATAATCCGCTAATTTATAAACTGACCTTTTTGAAATTATAGCACACCCAATCTACCTGGCGTACTCCACAACCCTATTTTCGCGAATCACATGCACTTTTATCTCTCCAGGATATTTAAGGTCTTGTTCCACTTTATCGGCTATGTCGCGGGCGAGTTTCTTCATTTCCAGGTCGGAAATTTTTTCGGGCGAGACGAAAATTCTTATTTCTCTGCCCGCTTGAATGGCGTAGGTTTTTTCAACGCCGGAAAAAGAGTTGGCAATTCTTTCAAGATCTTCCAGGCGTTTCAAATAATTTTCAACCGTGTCTCTACGCGCGCCCGGGCGAGCCCCGGAAATCTGGTCGGCCACCTGCACGATTACCGATTCCAGCGTTTCATGGGGATATTCATCGTGATGCGACTGCATGGCCTTTATCACTTTCTCGTCAACATTGAATTTTTGGAGTATGCGCCGCCCTATCTCCACATGCGTCCCCTGAATCTCATGGTCCATGGCTTTGCCGAGATCGTGAAACAAAGCGCCCTTCTTGGCCACTTGAACGTCCGCTCCCAACTCGGCCGCTAGCATCCCGGACAAATGAGTCATTTCAATTGAATGCTGAAGAACATTTTGGCCGAAACTCGTGCGAAAACGCAAACGTCCCAAAATATTCACGAGCCGCGGGTCAACATCAAAAACGCCGACTTCGTAAATGGCCGCTTCTCCCGCTTCTTTCATAATTTTTTCAACTTCCGCCCGCGCTTTTTCCACGGTTTCTTCAATCCTGGCCGGCTGAATTCTGCCGTCAAGAATCAGATTTTCAAGAGCGATCTTAGCCACGTGGCGCCGGACCGGATCAAAACTTGAAATGATAATCGCGCCAGGAGTGTCATCAACTATAATTTCAACTCCGGCCGCGCGTTCCAGAGCCCGGATATTGCGGCCTTCTTTACCGATAATTTTTCCTTTGATGTCGTCGGAAGGTATGGTTACGGAAGTGGTGGTAATTTCCGACGCGGTTGAAGAAGCCAGCCGCTGTATGACCGAAACCAGGGTTTCCCGCGCGCGCTGTTCCAATTGTTCTTTGCCGAAGACCTCCAATTTCTGCATGCGCGACATAAGGTCCGTTTCGTATTTTTTTTCAACGCTGGCCAGCAAATCCTTCTTGGCCTCTTCCTCGGAAAGTCCGGATAATTTTTCCAGTTCTTTTCGCCTTTCCGTTTCAACTGATTCAAGCGACTCATGGCGGCGCTTGAGGTCTTCTTTTTGTTTGACGATGTCTTTCGTTTCGCGATCCAATTCAAGACGGCGCCTTTCCACCGATTCCTCTTTCTGCCCAATTCTCTCTTCCAGGCGGCGCAGAGCCGTCTCTCTTTCTTTTTCTTCGTGTTTTATTGATTCAAAGGCGGACTCGGCTTTGTGTTTCGCTTCGTCAAGCGTATGCTGCGCTTCGGTCTTAGCGTCAAAAAGCAGTTGTTTGATCTTCAGTTCTACCGAATTTCTTTTCTGTTGAGCGATTATCTGACGCAGAATATAACCCACTACCACGCCAAATAAAGCCAAGGCCAGCGCGATGAGCGTTGGTGAAGATAATGTCATAAAAATAACTATTTTTCGTTTTCAACATTATAAATAATAATAATCGTAGTATATCAAAATACTGGAGATTTGTAAAGTACTTCTCTAAAATATAATAATGGCGTCCAAACCCGTGATATTGGCCGTGCTTGACGGCTACGGCGTAAACCCCAAAGCGACGGAATCGACTTGGCGGCAAGCCGCGCGCCCGAATTTTCAATTCATAGAAAAATTTTATCCTTTCACGACGCTTCAGGCCTCTGGCGCCGCGGTCGGTCTGCCCTGGGGCGAAGAAGGCAATTCCGAAGTGGGGCATTTGACTATGGGCGCGGGCCGCGTGCTTTACACCCACCTTCCGCGAATAATTATGGCCATACGCGACGGAAGTTTTTTTCAAAATCAGGCGTTCCAAAAAGCCGTAAGTCACGTTAAAAAAAATAATTCGCGCCTGCATCTTTTGGGCCTTTTTTCTTCCGGTTCGGTCCACGCTTATGCCGACCACATCTACGCTTTACTGGAACTCGCGCGTAAAAACGAAATCACGGAAGTATTCCTGCACCTTTTTACCGACGGCCGCGACGCGCCGGCGCGGGAAGCCGCTAAATTTTTCGCCTCTTTAGAAGCGCGCCTCGCGCAGGATTATCCAACTTTTAAAATCGCGTCGGTCGTCGGCCGCCATTTCGTCATGGACCGCGATAATCATTGGGATTTGATTGAAAGGGCCTATAATCTTCTGGTCTTGGCTAAGGGAGACCCGTATGAAAGCGCTTCTCTCCATATTGAAAAAAATTACAAAAAAAATCTGACCGACGAATTTGTTGAGGCGGGATTTTTAACCGAAAACGGCAAGGCCGTCGGCCGGATACAAAACGGGGATTCGGCCATATTTTTTAATTACCGCGAGGATAGCGTAAGAGAATTAACCGGCGCTTTTGTGAACGAAAGTTTTGATAAATTCCCGAGACAAAAAATAACCGACCTCCTTTTTACGACCATGACCGAATATGACCGTGGGTTTGCGGCCGAAGTCGCTTTTAAGCCCCTGAATATAGAAAATCCGCTGGCTAAAATAATATCCGACGCCGGACTAAAACAACTCCATATTGCCGAGACCGAAAAATACGCCCATGTCACTTATTTTTTTAACGGCGGCCAAGAACGGCCGTTTAAAAATGAGGAAAGAATTCTGGCGCCCTCGTTGCAAACGCCCCATTTTGACGAACATCCGGAAATGTCGGCCGCACTGATTAGCGACCAAATCATTTCTTCGGTCAATAAATACGATTTCATTTTGGCTAATTTCGCTAATGCCGACATGGTCGGGCATAGCGGCAGTTTTGAATCAACCGTAAAGGCGCTGGAGGCGCTGGACGACGCTGTCGGCAAAATAATGCCGGCTATTTTGGAGGCCGGGGGCGTTTTAGTTCTTACCGGCGACCACGGCAATGCCGAAGAAAAACACTACCGCCTAAGCGGCGAAAAAAGAACCAAACATACCACCAATCCCGTGCCGTTTTATATCGTTTCTCAAAAATTTAAGCGGGAGCGCGAGCGCGAAGATGAAAATATTTTAAAAAATTACAGCGAAATCCGCGGAACTTTAACCGATATCGCGCCGACTATTTTGGAACTTTTGAATTTAAAAGCGCCCCCGGAGATGACAGGCGTGTCGCTTCTCCCAAAATTATTGAATTAAGCTCAAGCGCCTGACACTTTTTGCCGCTTTTTGCCAAAAACATCTGTCAAACACCCGATGTTTGACATTTAGTTTTCGGCCAAAAGTTCCTCCGTCAATTTACTCTCAACCTCTTTTATTGGCGTCTCCATGATAAAATCGTAATATTCTCTGCCGTCTTTAAATTTATCCATGATCACAGAAGGACAAAGAAATTGCCTCCACCTGTTTTCTTTCACAAAATCTTGAAAACTTGACCAGAAATATTCAACTTCTCTATTTCGCCATCCCTTTAATTCTTTTGGATTCAAATGAATATACGCGGATAAATAATCAAGATATTCGTCGTTATCAATAAGAACCGCGCGGAAGGGACCGGAAAATAAATGCCCGCTGCGTTTATATCGGGTATTAAAATACTTGGTGTAGGCGTTCAGAAGACGCTGCATATATCTAGAAATTCCCCCTTCGCTGATCTCCCGAAGAATAAGATGAAAATGATTGGGCATTAAACAAAAAGAAACTAGCTCAACATATTTTTGATCGGCAATCTGCGAGAACAAACTTTTGTCAAACATCCGATGTTTGACATTTTCAATCATCCTACCTATTTGAGGCAAAACAACATCTCCCTGGAGAAGAATCAGCAAGGCGAGAAACCGCCACCGATCGTTGTCATCCAAAAAAATCAACCGTTTTTCAACTCCGCGATTGAAAACGTGAACAAATTCATCTTCACCAAATCTTTCTCTTCGCATAATTTTATTATTTTATTTCTCTCTCCGACTTTTGTCAAACACCGGATGTTTGACAGCGTTTAATGAACCATTACGAAGGTATTGACAAGCATGTTCTTATTTGATATAATAAAGAGAGTAAGTTGAAAACGGGTGTTTTCCTGCTTCAGGGCTATGAAGCAGGTGTTTCCGAAAACTCCAACCAAAAGGAAGAATTAACATGAAGGCATATTTGGCCGCTGCCTGTCTCGCTTTCTCCGCCAGTTTCGCGGCGACCGCCAGCGACGACTCAATCTGGGTTTTCCTGGCGGTGGCGTTCTTCGGCTTCTTTATCATCATGGTGGCCACTGTGTTCCAGCCCTACATCGACAAGATCAAAGAGGCCACCGACAAAATCGTCAGCGCCCTCGAGGCCCGCGAGAAGCGTTGAACGACAAAACCGCCCGCCTTCTCCTTTCGGGGAGAGGGCGGGATTTTCTTTTTATTAAAGATGCGCTAGAATCTAGCCATTATGTCGGTAAAATTGCACGCGGCCGAAATAATGGGACTTGACGGCGAAATAATTGACGTTGAAGTTGATTATTCAAAGGGTTTGCGGTCTTTTACCATTGTCGGGCTTGCGGATAAAGCCGTGGATGAGGCCAAAGAAAGAATATCTTACGCCATAAAAAATATCGGGCTCAAGCCCCCGCACAAACAAAACCAAAAAGTGATCGTGTCACTCGCGCCGGCTGACCTTAAAAAAGAGGGGTCGGCTTTTGATTTGGCCATCGCTCTTGGATATATTCTGGCTTCACATCAAGCCGAATTTGAAACAAAAGATAAAATATTTTTGGGCGAATTGGCTTTAGACGGAACATTGCGTCCGATTAAAGGAATTCTGGCGCTTGCGCAAAAAGCGTCTTTAGCGGGCTTTAAAGAAATATACGTGCCCAAAGGCAACGGAGAAGAGGCGGCCTTAATTGAAAACATATCCGCGCGGGAAGTTGAAAATCTGAATCAAGTTCTTCTGCATCTCAAAGGAGAAACCGCGCTTGAAATCCTGCCCAAAACAAAACTTTCGCCGCAAACAGAGGCGGCGAGCCACGACCTATCGGACATACGGGGCCAGGAAACCGCAAAACGGGCCTTAATGATTGCCGCCTCCGGCAACCATAATATTTTAATGTCTGGTCCGCCAGGAACCGGCAAAACTCTTCTGGCTAAAGCTCTGCCGTCAATTCTTCCTCCCCTTTCAAAAGAAGAGGCGCTTGAAGTGACCGCCATCCACAGCATTGCCGGCTCTCTTGACGGCTCTTTTGCCAGATACAGGCCCTTCAGGTCTCCCCATCATACCGCGTCTTATGTCGCTATGGTCGGCGGGGGCGTGTGGCCAAGACCGGGCGAAATAACGCTGGCCCATCGCGGAGTGCTGTTTTGCGACGAGTTTCCCGAGTTTGAACGCCGAGTCATTGAATCGCTTCGCCAACCGCTTGAAGACGGAATAATAACCATTGCCCGCTCCAGGGGCACTGTTAGGTTTCCTGCCAGATTCATGCTGGTCGCGGCAATGAACCCGTGCCCCTGCGGAAATCTCGGCTCCAAAAACAAAATGTGTCTTTGCACCCCCTCTTCGCTTTTCCGCTATCAAAGAAAAGTTTCCGGACCCATAGCCGACCGGATTGACCTTTGGATGGAGGTCTCTAACATTGACCATGAAGAGCTTTCAAAAAAAGACGCGCTGGAAACATCGGCTGATATACGTAAAAAAGTAATCGCCGCGCGCGACCGCCAGAAGCGCAGATTCAAAAAGCTGGGCTTGGTTTCCAATAGCGAACTGGGGGTGCGCAACCTTGAAAATTTCGCGCCCCTATCGCCCGATGCCAGAAACATTCTTAATATTTCGGCTAAACAAATGGATTTATCGCCAAGGGCTTACCATCGGGTGATAAAAATAAGCCGGACCATAGCCGACCTTGAAAACGAGGACGAAATAAAACAGAGCCATATTCTGGAAGCTCTCCAATATAGGCCAAAAAGCAATTTCTAAAATGGGTTAGATATCGGGAAACGCGGCTCCCCGGATTTCAAGATGCACATGGCATCCTGTGGAATTGCCGGTAGAACCCACATAGCCGATCACCTGTCCCTGAACCACATTCCATCCGGGTGTTACGGCAATCCTGCTCATATGGGAATAGAGCGTCTGGGTCCCGTTCGGATGCGCGATAACCGCGTATGAACCGTAACCGCTGAACCAACCGCCCGAACGCGCAATGATAACCGTTCCCCGGGCGGAGGCAAAAATCGGGGCGCCACAGTAAGTCGCGAAATCCTTGGCGTTAAGCCCGTGCAAACCCTGGGATATCCTTCCGCCGTTTATCGGACGGATATAATATCCGGCATAAACCGGGCCGCCCGTGCCCCGAACTGTCTTGCTGCCGTAATTTACCAATGGCTCGCCTTCCCCGTCCGGAACGATAACAATCATCCCGACTTCCGGCTCATAACCGGCCGGCCATTCGTTAAAAGCCAGGGTCTCATTGAGGTCGCCGCCGTATTTTTTAACAATCCCTTTAAGCGTTTCGCCTTTAGCCACCGTGTGCTGAATGCTGTTGATGGGCAAAATTATTAAGGTCTGCCCCGGCTTTATGACGGTTGAAGTTGTTAAATTATTCGCCCAGCGAATAGTGTTCACTGAAATGTCGTTGAACATCTTGGCAATACTTGAAAGCGTGTCTCCTTCGCGAACGATATAAATTGAAATCTGATCTCTTTTTCGCGACTCAACCTCCACATCAGCCAAACTGCCCAGCGGCCCGGAAACAGAAAGCAGGGCGCTATTTTGAACAATGGTTATATCGCCGCCGCCGACCCCAGCTAAAGGGTCAACATTGATGGGAGCGTTAAGCAAAGGCATGTTCTGGGAATTGAACACCGAGGCCCCTTCTTCCGCGCTCGCCAACCCAAAAACATCCTTTAAAACATCAAAAAAACCCGCCTCCGCTTTGTATGAGCCGAACAAAAATAGTCCCGAGACAATCATAAAACCCAATAAAACCTTTGAAACAAAGGCGAATTTTGAGAGCATTATAAGGCCTTTTTCAGACGCGTCGGACGCGCCTGAAAAGCGCTGTTTTGATTCTAAAATAGGTTTAAAATTAAGAGAAAAACGGGCAATCGGCCTTTATTAACGACAAATCCGGTACACTTACCGGATACTCCCCATCATACTCCCGGACGAGCCAAAAGTCAATCGGGGTCAAATTATTTATCCACACCCCAAAAAAATGCTAATCTCTATATAAAATGGCATCAAATCAGCTTAATGAAAACCAAAAGACGGCTGTTGAATGGCTTGACGGGCCGATTTTGGTTGTGGCCGGAGCGGGTTCCGGGAAAACAAGGGTTTTAACTCATCGCGTAGCTCATCTCATCGCCAGCGGCGTGAAGCCGGATGAAATCTTGGCGGTTACCTTTACCAACAAAGCCGCGGGCGAGATGAAAGAAAGAATAGCCAAACTTATTCCAACTTCCGGCTTCCGAGCTCCGGCATCTGTTCCTTGGATCGGCACATTTCACGCGCTGGGCGCGTGGATTTTAAGGCGCGAGGCCAAGAATATCGGATTTAAAAAGGACTTTTCCATTTTGGACGAAGAAGACTCGCTTTCTTTAATCAAGGAGTCAATCAGGGACCTGGAAATAGACCCGAAACAATTCCAGCCCTCAAAGATTAAAAGGATAATCTCGGCCAAAAAATGCGATATGGTCAAATCGGATGATTTCGTCTCGGAAGCCAAGGACTATTTTTCAAAAAATCTCGCCCTAATCTGGAATTCTTACGAACAAAAATTAAAATCGTCAAATTGCCTGGATTTTGACGATTTGCTGGTAAGAACCGCGGATCTATTTTTAACGAAACCCCCGGTGCTCGAAAAATATCAGACGCATTGGCGCTATATCAACATAGACGAATATCAGGATACCGATAACGTCCAGGATACGCTGGCCAATATGCTTGCCGCTAAACATTTCAATATCTGCGTCGTGGGTGACCTGGACCAATCAATCTACGGCTTTCGCGGAGCGGATTTCAGAAATATTTTAAATTTTGAAAAGACCTATCCGAAAGCCAAAATAATTACTCTGGAAGAAAATTACCGCTCAACCCGGCCGATACTTGAAGCGGCTAATGCCGTAATTTTGAAAAATTTGCAGCGCCTGCCCAAGAACCTCTTTACCAAAAAAGAGGGCGGAGAAAAACTGGCTATATACGGCGCCGAAAACGAAAATAGCGAGGCGGCTTTCATCGCTTCCAAGGCCAAAACCCTCATTGCCGGAGGCGTAAATCCGGCTGAAATAGCCGTGCTTTTCCGGACTAACGCCCAATCAAGAGTTTTGGAAGAAAAGTTTTTGGCCGAAGGCATACCTTACTATGTGGTGGGAATTAAATTTTACAGCCGAAAAGAGGTTAAAGATATCTTGGCCTATATCAGGGCCGCGCTCAACCCGTCTGACCTTTTAAGCAAAAAAAGAATCATTAACCAGCCCGCGCGCGGGATAGGCAAGGCGCTTATGGCCAAATACCTGGCTAATGAAAAATTTTCCCAAAGCGAGGCGGTGAAAATCTCCGCTTTTGAAAACCTGCTTGAAAAAATAAGGTCGTCTGCCGATAAACTGACGGCTTCGCGCTCTACCGCCTTAACCATTGAAGAAAGCGGCTATTTCTCTCTTTTTGATTCGGCCTCCGAAGAAGGTGCGGCGCGCTTGGCCAATATTAAAGAATTGGTCAGTTTGTCAAAGCGATTTGACGATTTAAAGCCGCCGGAGGGGCTGGTCAAAATGCTGGAAGAAGCAAGCTTGATGTCCGCGGATGATTCGGCCGGCAGCAAAGAAAATCGCCTGCCGCTGACCACTATTCACGCGGCCAAAGGTCTGGAATTTGATTATGTGTTTATTTCCGGCCTTGAAGACGGGCTTTTTCCGCACGCCACCCTGGCAAGCGAGGACGAAAAAGCACGGCTGGAAGAAGAACGCCGGCTTTTTTACGTGGCGCTGACCCGAGCAAGGAAAAAAATATTCCTGACGCTTGCTTTTTTTAGAACTATTTTTGGCGAAAAAACGGTTAATATGCCCTCAAGGTTTCTGGAAGACATACCGCCGGAGCTGTTGGAAAAAGCCGATGAAGAAAAAATCATAGAAATATAATATGCCGGCAAAATTCGGTCAAAATTTTTTGGTCTCCGGAAATATCGCTCAAAAAATGGCGCGCGTGGCTGAAGTCACCTCCGAAGATACGGTGCTTGAAATCGGTCCGGGCAAGGGAATTTTAACTACAGCGCTCTTAAAAACCGGCGCAAAAGTAATCGCCGTTGAAAAGGACTTTAAACTTTTTAACTTTTTAAAGCAAAAATTTGAGCCCTTTATACTTTCAAACCACCTAACCTTGATTAGCGCCGATATCCGCGATCTCCTAACCCCCCAATCCGCCAAGAGCTTAGCTCTTGGCAAAATTACGAAAGTGGTGGCCAACATCCCATACTACCTGACAGGCCGACTTTTGCGCCTTTTATTAGATCCGGAAGCTACAAGTCGCAAGTTACGAATTACAAGTTTAACGTTAATGCTTCAAAAAGAAGTGGCGGAGCGCCTAGCTCCTGCCAAGAGCTTAGCTCTTGGCAAGAATAGTCTTTTGGCCGTATCGGTGCGAGTTTTTGCCGAGCCGAAAATTGCTTTTTATGTCAAAAAGGGCAATTTTCGGCCTCAGCCAAAGGTGGACTCGGCAGTAATTTTGCTAAAAAAACGCGAAAAGGACTTTTTCAAGAAGCATAAAATCAGCCAAGGGGATTTTTTTGACGCGGTTAAAGCAGGCTTCGCCCACCCCCGCAAACTCCTCAAAAACAACCTAAAAATGTCAAACACCGGGTGTTTGACAAGATGCGGGGTCGGAGAAAAAGTGAGGGCGGAAGATCTGTCGCTTGAAAATTGGGCCTGTGTTACGCATTTTATCCACAGGGAAAAATAAGACCGAACTGTTGGGAAAATGTAAATGCTATAATTATTGTAAGGCATAGTGCCTGCGATTTTGGCATTTTTAAAGAATAAAAGAATAATTTTAGGAACGATTTTGGCCTTGGCGGTAATCGGAGGCAGTGTTTGGTTTATGGATAAAAATTCGTCCCCAAAAGAAGACCGGACCGCCGAAACAGCGCTCATTCTGCCTCAAAAAATAGTAACAGATACGCCCGATACGGATAGCGACGGACTAAAGGACTGGGAAGAACAACTCTGGGGCTCTGACCCGAATAATCCCGACACCGACGGCGACGGCGCCAATGACGGCGAAGAAATAAAACTTGGCCGAAATCCGCTTGTGGCCGGACCCGATGATTCTTTAACTTCCGCTCTCCGGTCAAAAAACTCCGGAGACAAAACCAAGACATCGAGGCAGGCCGCAACAGAGCCCTTAACCTTGACAGACCGGCTGGCTCACGACTTTTTGGAGAATTATTTGCGGCTTAAAGGCCTCGCCGGCGGTTCCGAGCTTGACGCGAAAGAACAGCAGTCCATTCTTGATTCTTTGCTCTATAATCTGCCTTCAATAAATTTACCCGACTCTTATTCGCTCTCTGATATCTCAACTTTTCCGGCGGATAGCAAAGAAACAATATTTTCATATCTAAAAGAGGTGGGTAAGACCATTCTTGATTCTGAAAACATCAAAATAAACGAACTGGTTACGGTGCGCGACGCTCTAACGCATGAAAATGCCGATGAATTGAAAAAACTTGACGCGGTTATCGCGTCATACGCCAGCACCGTCAAAGACCTGCTAGCCGTAAAAGTTCCTGAAAAATACGCCTATCATCACTTGAGTTTAATAAACAGCGTCAATAATCTCGCGCGAGCGACAGCATTAATGCAGAATTTTTTTAACGACCCCGTTCAGGGACTGCTGGCAACGGGTTTTTTCAATGAAGAAAGCGACAAATTGGGCGCGGTAATGAAAGAATTTCAAAAAGAAGCCCAAAAAGATAATTTAATTTTTATCGCGCTTAAAAAAGAATAAAATGCGTTTTGGCTTTTATGAATTTAAAAAGACGGCGGCCGCGATATTAACCGCGAGTATTTTGGCAACCTTTTTTGCCGAGATGCCGATACGCGCGCCAAAAGCCGAAGCGCAGATTGGAGTCGGAGCAGAAGCAGTGATAGAAGTCGGCCCGTCCGCGGGATTTATATCCAGTATCAGCGCAACGGCTCTTATCTCAAAGGCCATTGATACCGTTATAGCGCAAGCCACCGACCTCATAGTGCAAAAAGAATATGTCTATGACGCTATCGCCAAGCAAACGGCCAAAATCCTGATTAGAGAACTTTCCCACAGCATAATAACTTGGATTCAAAACGGTTTTGACGGCAGGCCGCTTTTTATTGAAGACCCCGCGCAATTTTTTGAAAACGCCGGCGACATAGCGAGCGGCGTTTTTCTCCAAAACATATTCGGCCAGGATGCCCAACTCTTATGCGAGCCGTTTCGCTTGAGCATTCAGATAAGTTTATTTTCAGTAACCCACGAAGCCCTGCCGACCTGCACCGTTTCTAAAATCATCGCGAATGTCCAGCAAATGTACGAGAATTTTTCAGTCGGCGGATGGCAATCCCTTATTTCTATTTCCAGCAATGTCAATAACAACGCTTTCGGCCAAATTTTGGTTACCTGGGATGGACTTGCGGCGGCCATAACCAAAAAAGTGGCGGACACAAGGGGAAAAGTGCTGCTGGATAAGGGTTTTGATGTGCCGGGGGTTTGTATCGGAGGATGGCAGCGCGTAGAAAATATAGCTGGCGGCGAAGCGGCAGCAGGACTTGAGGGCCGCGGGGCAAAGGGTGAGATGGTTTGCAAAAACTGGGGCCGCGGCACGCCCGGCGCGGCCATTGAAAGTTCTCTTATCAATGTTTTTGGCGAGACATTCCAGGATTTGGGAGTGGCTGACGAAATCAATGAAATTATTTCGGCTCTCATCAACCAAGGCATCACTTATCTGACTACCATCGGTTCTCCGAAAGGCGTATTCGGCGGGGGATCCGCTAAACCGCCTTTTTCGGCCACAACCCCGCAAGCAACGTCCCCAACAAATCCTCTCGAAGGAAAATTAGAAGATGCGTTGAAATAATTTTCATTTTTATGCGATTTTCACCGCTTACCAACTTAACAGCCGAAAAAATAAACAAACGCGTAATTTACGCCGCATTACTTTTGGGT
>CAZNNT010000001.1:0-97933 GCA_964574495.1 uncultured Candidatus Saccharibacteria bacterium | reverse complement strand
TAAGGGACTTATGGGTTCATAAAGAAAACGAACCCAATCTATATCTGAATGTTTCTTTGCCGCGCGGGGGAGGAATAGACCTGCGGGATTTGATTTCTGTTTTGAAAAAATATTGCGCGGAAGTTGATATGAAGCGTTTTGACGAAACGGCGGACAATCTGGAGGCGTCTTTTCTGGTTAAATACGATGATTTTGAAAAACTTTCTCAAAGCAAAGAGGAGTTAAGGCGCTTGTCGCCCGCCATTGAAATCAATTTTGTTGATAACCAGGTTTTATAAAGATAGACGGCGATTTTTTGAAAAAGAAATTTATAATCATCGCGCTGGCTTATGCGGCGTTTATAATCGCGCTTTATCTGACCGGAAGATTTTGGTTTTATTTTTGGAATACGCCCTAAACACATAAATGTTTTTAAAGAAGAATAATTTTATTTTATCCGATATAAAACTTTCCCAGCGCGGGAAGGAAATCAGGTTTGGCCTGCTTATTTTGGCAGTACTTCTAGCCGGCGCGCTGACTTACCGTTATCTGGCAAGAAGCGATATTTTGCATGATATCGTAAAACCGGCGATACGAGCCGGAACAAAACTTCCGCTAAACTACATCAGAGGTCTATTTTCAAGCCCCCCGAAAATAAGCATTGACATAAAATACAAGGATTATCAAAAAATCCTTCAAAAAAGAGACGAGGCCCTGAATACGGGTTTATTATTTTCTTCCGACGATGATTATGTCCCCGCGACAATACGTTACAATAACGAAGATCTGCCCATAGAAATCAGATTGAAAGGCGACGCTCTGGATCATATTGCCGGAGACAAATGGTCTTTCAGGATAAAAGTCAAAGGAGAAAACGCGCTTTTCGGCATGAAGCGTTTTTCCATACAAGATCCGAAAAGGAGAGTTTATCTTGATGAATGGGTTTTTCATCAACTTTTAAAAAAAGAAGACCTGCCCTTCTTAAGATATAAATTCATTGATGTGGAATTAAACGGCAAACGTTTGGGTGTTTACGCGCTAGAAGAGCATTTTTCCGGAGAACTTCTGACCAACAGCCGACTGCCGGAAGGGCCAATCTTGAAGTTTGACGAACGGCTCTTTTTTGATTTGGTTTTACGCTCTGATAATCCGAATAGAGCTCACATTGAAGACCCGCAAGATATGATTTATATTTCAAATCCCATTGAAACGTTTGAACCCTCCAAGCTGGCCGACCCCGCGATTTACACTCAATTTCAAAAAGCAAAAAATATGCTGGAAGGATTTAGAATGGGCGCTTTAAAGCCGAGTCAGGTTTTTGACATAGAGAAACTCGCCAAGTTTTACGCGATCGCGGATTTGACCGGCGCGGTGCACGCCACTAGCTGGACCAATATCAGATTATATTACAATCCCATTACTTCTTTATTGGAGCCAATTGGGTATGACGCGTTTAATAAAAACGAGGGGCCGATTGTTTCTCTTTCTTCTTACCCTAAACCGAAAGAACTGGAAGATAATTCAATACTTGATTTCGGGTACGCGCTTTTCAAGGACACGGAATTTTTTGCGGAGTATATGAAACAGCTTGACAGGATGTCGGCCGACGGCTATATGGAAGAATTTTTTAGCGGGATAGATAAAGAATTGCAAGATAATATTCGCATTATTTGGAGGGATGAGCCCTGGTATTCTTTTTCCGGGTATTATTCCAATATTTCTCCGGACGCCGTTTATAGGAACCGAAAGTATGTCAAAAACGCTTTAAATCCCGCTGTCGGAATAAGGGCCTATCTTAAAGAGACGGCTCCAAAAACAATAGTTGAAGTCGCCAATATTCAGCCGCTGCCCGTTGTTTTTCAGGGAGAAATATTGCCTGGCCATGTCCCTCACGAGCCGCTGACATTCAGGGATTTTGAATTGCCAAAATTGCCCGAGATCCTGAATTATAAGATGCTTGGTTTGGACGCTGTTCAGACGGCCGCCATAATTCCATGGCCGGTTTTGGATTTAAACGAGATTGAAGAGGCGGGGAAAAACCGGATGCCCCACTATTATTTATTTGATTTTTTATCCGCCGACTATTACAAGAAAACCATATCGGTAAAAGAAGGCAGCTGGAAACTGTTTCGCGATTTGGTTTTACCCGCGGGTTTTACTTTTATTGCCGGCGCCGGATCGGAGATAGACATAATGAACTCGGCGGCCATTATTTCCCATTCATCCCTGCGGTTTATAGGCAGCGAGGGCCGGCCGGTAAAAATAATCTCGTCAGACAAAACCAGCCGCGGGATTTGGGTTTATGCTCCGGAAAAATCTTATTTGGAAAATGCCGTTATCGCCAATAATTTGCTTAATTTTTATGAATCGCCGTCTTTTATCAATAAAGTTTATTTTTCCGGCCCCTCTTCTTACGACGACACTCTGCATATCACCAGGTCGGATTTTGAATTAACGGATTCGTTTTTTAAAGATGTTTTTGCGGACGCTTTGGATGTTGATTTCGGAAACGGAACGATTTTGAGAACCTCGTTTGTCAATTCCGGAAACGATGCCATGGATTTTTCGGGCAGCGTTGTTTCGGTACTTGACAGCCAGATTAAAAATGCCGGAGATAAGGGCATTAGCGCCGGGGAGGACAGCCGGATTGACGCGAAAAACCTAAAAATCTCGGATTCCAAAATTTGTCTGGCTTCCAAGGATTTCTCAACTCTTAAAATTGAGGAAGCGGCGATTATTAATTGCGAAATCGGCGTCGCGGTTTTTCAAAAGAAGCCGGAGTTCGGGCCGGCTGAGGCAAAAATTTTAAATCTCAAGATTGAAAACGCGGCTAATGATTTTTTGGTGGAAGTGGGGTCTCTTTTGGAAGTGGACGGCCGCATTATGGAAGACAAAGAGGTTAATCTTAAAGATAAACTTTATGTTGAATGAAATATTTTCTTCAGCCCAAAATCAAAGTAAGAGATATGAAAGGAAATTTATTATTCCGGGTTTAAATTTGGCGAAAGTCAGGTCTTTAATCAAACTTCATCCGGCTTGCTTCAAACAAGTTTATCCTCGGAGAACCGTAAATAACATTTATTTGGATTCCCTTGATATGAGAAGTTATCACGATAATTTGTTGGGTTTAGGAAGACGCGCAAAGGTTCGGATTCGCTGGTACGGAGGGGACTTTAAAAAAGCCGAAAATCCCGTTCTGGAAATTAAAACCAAGGAAAACTTGTTGGGCGGCAAGTTTCATTATCCGCTTGGGAATTTCGGTCTAAATAAAAATTTAAATAAAATTTTACCGGAGGTAATTAAGAAATCCGAAGTTCCAGAAATCATTAAGCCCCACTTAAGCGATTTAAGAGTCAGTTCCGTCAACAGTTATTCGCGAGAGTATTACATTTCGGGTGATAAAAAAGTCAGATTAACCGTTGATTACGACCTTCGTTTTTACAATCAGAATATAAAAATGGTTGGTAAAGACGCGTCGAATGTCATACTGGAATTGAAATATGATATGGAAAACGCCAATAAAGCGGGGTTTATTTCCAACCGGCTGCCCTGCAGGGTTGCAAAGAATTCTAAATATGTCGCCGGAGTTAAAAAAAATTTCTTATTTTTATAAAACGGCTCTTCTATGACGGGGATTCTAATTGTTACCCAAAAAGTTGATGCGCGGGACCCCATACTCGGTTTTTTCCACGGATGGCTTGAAGAATTCGCGAAAAACGCCGAAAAATTGACGGTTATTTGCCTTGAGAGAGGCGAATACGATTTGCCGGAAAATGTCAGGGTTTTATCGCTTGGGAAAGAAGCGCTAAAAGCTAATAGCTTACAGCTAAAAGCTTTGCAAAAATTAAAATATGCTTTTAATTTTTGGAAATATATCTGGCGCGAGCGCAAAAATTATGACGCCGTTTTTGTTCATATGAACCCGGAGTATGTGATTCTGGGTTGGGCTGACTGGAAAATTATGGGCAAAAAAATCGCTCTTTGGTATACGCATAAAGCCGTTAATTTAAAATTGCGTCTTGCCGAGAAGCTCGCCGATAAAATTTTTACGGCTTCTCGAGAAAGTTTTCGCCTGCCGTCAAGAAAAGTTGAAATTGCAGGACACGGAATTGATACGGAGAAATTCGAAATTCGAAATTCGAAATTCGAAACAAATTATAAATTTCAAACTCCAAGTCTCAAACTCACTATTATTACTGCCGGGCGGATTGCGCCGGTGAAAAATTTGGAAACCCTGATAGAGAGTTTTAGTATTTTGCAAAATTCCAAAATAGATTTTGAAGCTAAAATCGCCGGCGGGCCGGCAACAAAATCGGATGAAGTTTATTTTGAAAAATTAAAGTCGCTTGTTCGGCAAAAAAATCTGCAAAATCATGTTTTTTTTGAGGGGCCGATACCATATCCGCAAATCGCCGATTTTTACCGTTCCGGAGACATTTTCGTGAATTTAAGCGAAACCGGAAGTGTTGATAAGGCCGTGCTTGAAGCAATGGCCTGCGGACTTTCAATAATTACTTCAAACGAAGCATTTAGAGGTATTTTACCCGAGAGATATTTTTTGACGGAAATAAAACCTCAAATGCTCGCCGAGTTTATAAAAAAGATATCGGCGGAAAAACGACCCATTTTAGAACTTCGCGAAATTGTGGTTAGAAATCACAGCTTGAAAGGTTTAATCCCAAAGATAATCAAAGAGCTTAAAAATTGATATAATAGTTTTATGTTTCTGGACACCTTTAAAAGAGAGCGGGTTATTTTAATAATAATTTTTTTAGTTTTTGCCGTAAGCGCGGGATACGCTTTTTATCATCAAATAAGGCCCGCGGTTGACGCGGCGGTTTACGATCAAACCGCGTTTAACATTGCCGAGGGGCACGGCTTTAGACTGCATCGCGAGGTCTCGATGGCCGAAGATGAAATCATCACTTTTCAAGGTCCGATCTACCAGTATTTTTTGGCGGGAGTTTATTTCATTTTCGGGCATAACATTGCGGCGGTCTGGATTATCCAGGCGCTTTTAAGGGCGTTTACGGCTCTGCTTTTATATTTTATAGCCATAAAAATCTTCGCGCAAAACGGACGCAGAATCGGATATATCGCCGCTGCCGTTTTCGGTTTTCATCCCGACCTTATTGAAATCGGCGCCATGCTTATGACCGAGACGCTTTTTATATTCTTAATGGTTTTGACCGTTTATATTTTTTCGGAATTATTTAAAAAGCCGTCATTTTTTAAAACAATTTTTCTGGGTCTTGTTTTCGGTCTTGCTATTCTCGGCCGTTCAAGCGTCGGAATTTTTATTCTGCCTTTCGGATTTTATTTTATATCCCGCAGAGATTACGCCCGATTCGTCTTATTTTTATTGACGCTTTTTTTGGTAATGATCCCGTGGACCGTCAGAAATTACAGGACTTACGGAGAATTCATACCGACGATGGCCAATTTCGGATATAATTTTTGGGTCGGAAATCATGAGGGGGGAGACGGCGAAGGCGGAAACACGCCCGAACTCGCTTTGGCCCAAAAAAGATTCGGCTACATAGGCGCGAACTATTACGCCGCGGACCAGTTTAAAAAATTTGTTTCGGAGCATCCCGTTCAGTACGCGAAATTGACGGTAACAAGAACCATAAAGTATTTCAGTTTTATCCGGCCCATGGGATTTTGGTTTTATCAGCGGGGTTGGAGCCAGTTTATTTTCATATTAAGTTCTGTTTTTGGTTCCCTGGTTTTATTTTGGACAAGTTTTACCGGAATTTTTATGTGGTTTAAAAAAGAAAAAGACAACGCGCTTTTAGGATATATTTTCAGTTTAGGCCTGCTTACGGTTTTATCCCTTGTGCCCATTTTGATAGAGACGCGCTATCGTTTGCCGATCTATCCCATTTTGGCGTTATTTTCCGGTTTCGCGGTAAGCCGGCTATATGAAGCGCCAAAAGAATATTTTAGATATTTTCTTTACGCGGGCGTTGTGATGTTTTTAATCGCCGCCATAAATTTTTATATAGAATACGAAAAAATATTCACAAAATTCAACCAGATTTTTGAAAAATAAATAATGCCAAAGAAAATTTTAATCGTCACCCCCCGCTTCCCCCTCCCGGATACGGGCGCCTGCGAAAAAGACCGTTTTGAGGGAATGAAACAGCTAAAGCGTTTGGGGTTTGATGTCCGGGTTATTTCAAAAGCGCTGCCCTTTCAGGACAGAGACATGATTAATCGTTTTTCCGTTGACGCCGGCATACCCGTTCAGATATTGCCTTACGAAAATAAAATCGGTCTTGGTAAAATTTTTAATCCTTTTTATTGGGACGGCGCGGCTTACGAATATTCGCATAAGTCCGCGAAAAAAGCGGTCAAAACCGCCCTTGACGAATGGAAACCGGATCTGGTTTGGTTTGAATATACATATCTCTGGCCCCTTTACGGTCTTGTCAGGAAGAGAAAAATACCGATTATTACCCGTTCAATAAATTTTGAGCCGTACCATTTTTTGCAGGAAGACGGCGCGTCTTTGGTTAATTTAATTAAATTTTTACCGAAACTCGCCGGAGAAATTATAACCATTCATAAAAGCGACCTTATTTTTTCCATAACGCCCAAGGAAGAAAAAACCTACAGGCGCTTCGGAGCGCGTAATGTAATAAATTTGCCCCTTCGCGGCCTGCCGCTATGTTTGAAAGCCGAAAGGGAAATTAAAGACCGGAGGCAACTGAATGTTTTTTTTATGGGTTCAACTTATAATGTTCACCACAATCTGGCAGCTCTTGAGGTCATTCTTAAGAAAATAGCGCCAGAAGCCCTCAAAAAGTTTCCGGACATTTTCAAATTTCACATTTCAGGCAGTAAAGCGCCGGACGAACTTAAGAAGTTCTTCGGCCCGAATATAGTGTATCTTGGTTATATAAACCAGGAGGCGCTTGATAAATTTTTAAATGATATGGATATTGCCATAGTTCCATCGCTATACGGGGCAGGTATGCAGCAGAAAATTTTTGAGCCCATGTGCCGCGGAATTCCCACCATCGCGTCAGGAAGAGGTTTGGCCGGCTATCCCTTTCGGAATCGTCAACATCTGCTTGCTTCCGACGATATTGATGAATTCGCGGACCTGCTTTTTGAGCTCAAGGACGCGCGTTTGAGGAAATTACTTTCCGAAAATTCCGCCGCCTTGTCAAATAAGCTGTTTTCCCGCGAAGCGCTGGATTCCGTCATATTAACGGCCGTAGACCGGATTTTGGGGAGTTGATTATGAATAAGAATTGTTTTAAGATGGGCAGATAATTAAAATGTCGTGTTTTATCTGCGGTAACAATAATTTGTTTAAATTTTTGGACCTCGGCTGTCAGCCGCCGAGCAACGCTTTTATTCGCGAAAAGGACTTTTGGAAGCCGGAAGAAATTTACCCTTTAGAGCCCCATTTTTGCGAATCGTGCGGACTGGTGCAGCTGAATCACATTGTTGATCCCAAAAAAATATTTATTGACTACGCCTATAACACCTCCACCAACAACAGTTTGAAAGATAATTTTCAGAAACTGGTCGGACTTATCGTAAAACGCTTCAATTTGAAAAAGGGAGATTTTGCCGTCGATATCGGTTCAAACGACGGAACCCTTCTGTCATATTATTTGCCGCACGGAATTAAAATCTTAGGGGTGGATCCATCCAATGTTACCAAACTGGCTCTGGAGAAAAATATACCGACAATCGTGGATTTTTTCTCCGAGAACTTGGCGGAGAATATTTCCCAAAAATACGGCAGAGCAAAAATCATCACGGCCACAAATGTATTTGCTCATGTGGACAAATTGTACGATTTTATGGGCGGAATCAATAAATTGCTGTCAGACGGAGGGGTTTTCATAACCGAATCGCAGTATCTTTTAGACACCATAACCAAGCTGCACTATGATTTGATTTATCACGAGCATCTTCGCTATTATTCTTTAAAACCGCTGAAACTTTTGTTTGATAAATTCGGCATGGAGATTTTTGATGCCGAACGCATCCCGTCTCACGGCGGCTCCATAAGAGTATACGCGGCGAAGCGCGGCGAATATCCGGTTTCTGATTCCGTCGAAGCCTTAATAAAAGACGAAGAAAATAACGGCCTTTATCGCAAAGAGACATTTATTGACTTCGCGAATAAAATTAAACAAAATCAGGCCGAAATTTTAAAAATTGTCGGGGATATAAAAAATAAAGGAAGCCGGATAGTCGGCATCGGCGCGCCGGCCAAAGGCAACACCCTTTTAAATTATTACGGTATGAAAGACAAGATTGATTATCTTGTTGAAAAAAGCGACCTTAAAATAGGGACATTTGCTCCCGGCACGCGCATACCCGTTGTGGAGGAAAGCAGATTATTTGAAGAACAGCCGGAATACGCTTTGCTTTTGTCTTGGAATCTTGCCGATGAGCTTGTGCCTAAAATAAGGGGGAAAGGGTATAAGGGCAAATTCATCATTCCTATGCCCAAGCCAGCCATACTATAAAATTATGGATAACGGCGTAAATAAGATAGAAAAATGCGCGTATTATTTTATTCTTTTTTTGGTCGGATTGATCGTTGTCGCTAAGATCGGTTCGGCCGCGGTTTTATATGTTAAAAATATTTCTCCTTCTCCGATCCAAGACCCTCTTGAATACCATAATCTGGCGGCCAATATGCTCGCGGGAAACGGATTTAGCATTTCCCAAAATCCTCCCTATTTTAAAGACCTTTTTCGCACGCCTTTGTATCCTTTGTTTCTTTACGGCGCGTTTTTAATTAATTCTTCTGGCCACCTGGCGATATTACTGCAACAGTTGATGGTTATTGTCGTAGCGGGGCTGGTTTTTAAAATTTTACGCCGTCTGCGGCCAGAAACTCCCAGAGTAATTCCTTTGGCCGTTTCGCTATTTTTAATCGCGGATCCGCGTCTTTGGTTTTGGTCGCTTGAAACAATGACCGAAACCCTTTTCATATTTTTAACAACGCTTATGTTGTTTTTTATGCTGGATACGAAAAATTTTCGGATGAAACACGCCGTAACCTCCGCGGCGTTTTTGGGCGCGGCTCTTTTGACCAGACCCTCGGGGCTATTATGGATTCCTGGTCTGGCTCTTTTTTTTCTTTTTTTAAAAAAGCCGATTAAATTCAAAGCGGCCGTGTTTTTAACTTTTTCGGCGATAGCCATTTTAGTTGTCTCTCCCTGGCTATGGCGGAATTATCAGCTTGTCGGAAAACCCATCCTTTCTTCGGCCCAAATGAATAATTATATTCAGGCCTTCGGAGAGGGGAGAAACGATCCGGCTTGGAAATGCGCCGGTTCCATTTCGGACACAAAAGGCAGGAGCGGCTGCGTCTTTTTTGGTTGGACATCCGCCGGTTTTGCGGAGGCCGAAAAAACATTTAAAGGTCTTCGCGATCGCGCGTCCGTTTTTTCTTTCATAAAAAAGAATTTAAACGGCTCGTATAATTTTTGGTCTGCCAGCGATTACGGAGACGGCGTCGGAATCTTACATAATGCCATATACGGGTCGGGACAGCCGATGTCTTCCGCCTGGGAATTTTTCGCGAGAGTGTCTTATAGAATATATGCGGTATTTTTAACGCTTATAATGGTTTTAGCGGCCGCGGGTCTCGTTTTTTTGTATAAAAAAAGAGAACTAGCTTCCGCCAGCTTGATGACGGGCGTTATCTTTTTCAGTATTTTTATAAATTACGGACTGGCCTCGGGGCGTCTTAACCTTGTTCTTCTTCCCATGCTTTTCCTGCTCGCGGGGCTCGGCGTTATCTTTATTAAAGAAACTTACCAACGATGAAATTATCGGTTATTATTCCGGCGTATAATGACGAGGGTCACATTGAGCGAACGTTAAACAATCTTTATCGGAAATTGAGCGCTGAAAAAATTGAACACGAATTATTGGTGCTTCACGACGAGTGTCCGGGCGACAGAAGCGGGGAACTTGTAACGGCGCTTGCCGAAAAAATCCCGACTCTCCGCTATGTAAAAAGAGACCCTCCGCGGGGCTTCGGTTTGGCTTTGCGCCACGGCCTTGAGCTTTTTTCCGGAGACGCGGTTACATTTTATATGTCGGACGGCTCGGATTCTCCGGACGACCTTATTTTATTTTTTAGAACAATGGAAAAGGAGGGCGTGGACTGCGTATTCGGTTCCAGATTTATACCCGGCGGTTCCATGGTCAATTATCCCCGGGCGAAACATATTTTAAATAGAATTGGCAATGTTCTTATCAGAACTTTATTCGGTCTAAAATACAATGATTTTACCAACGCTTTCAAACTTTATCGCCGGGAGGTTGTTGAGGGCGCTAAACCGTTTTTGGGCAGACATTTTAATTTTACGGTGGAATTGGTGCTCAAGACCATTAATCGGGGATACACTTTTAAGGTTGTGCCGAACAGCTGGCGGGGACGGGACGCCAGCGAATCAAATTTTAATGTCAAAAAAATAATATTCCTCAATCTTATTACGATTTTTTACTGTTTGATGGAAAAAAAACTCTTGCAAAATGATCGACGCCACAAATAAATACAGGCATTTCATTATAATTTTCCTTTTGTGGCTCATTCTTTGGAGCGCGCTTTTTTTGACCGAATATTCCCGCGGAAATATTAATGCGGGCATTTTACTCTCCGATTCTTTGGAATATTACACCTCGGCGGTAAATTTTTACGAACACGGAGTTTTTTCCCGCGCGTTTCATGAGCCCTTCACGCCGGATCGTTTCAGGACGCCTCTTTATCCGCTCGTGGCCGGAGCCGTGCTTAAAATTTTCGGCGGCATTGCGGCGGTCTACGTATTTCAATTTATCCTGTTTTTTATGAGCGCAGTCGGCATATATTTTATAGCCGATTTATTATGGCGTTCGAAAAAAGTCGCCCTGACGGCTTCCCTTGCCTTTGTTTTTAATCCGGTGGCATTTTTGCTTGTTAACAGTTTTATGTCGGAGACCCTCTTTTTATTTTTGTTGGTATTCGGCGCGTATTTTTTCTTGCGTTATATAAAATCCGGCTCTTATGCCTTATTCGCGTCATCAATGCTGTTTTTTTCTTTAAACGCCCTTGTCCGGCCCGCCGTTCTTTATTTTGTCTTTTTGGCGTTTATCTATTCTATTTTGGTTAATTTCAATCTAAGGAAACTCGCGATAAACACTTTAATATTCTTTGTTGTTTTTTCGGCAGTTTTGTTCCCGTGGTTTTTGCGTAACAGAATAATTTTCGGCGACTGGCACTTTACTTCCGCGGATTTGGTTAATGTTTACTACATGCACTTCGGTCAATTATACGCGTGGCAGAATAAAGTTTCGCTCCATGAAGGATTTGCCGCGCTGAAAAAATTATGCGTGCCGTCGGAAATAAACGAAGATTATCACGGATTATGCGTAAATCAGCAGTTAAGAAAAACGTACATTCCCATTCTTTCGCAAATTGATAAACCGGTGATATTCAAGTACGTCGCTTTGGGCGGAATAAGATATCTTTTTAATGACGGATTTAACGAACTGGGCAACTGGTTTTGCCAGCATAAATGCTCTAAAGCGCCTTTAAATCTTATTGATGATCTGGCAAAAGGCGGCAAAAACATTTTATCCATTATTTTAAATAAGCCGCCGCCCCTTCTTTTCACCTGGATTTTCGGAAAAATAATCTGGGCAGTAATTTTTATCTCCGTCGGGTTCTTTTTGTGGAACCGGAAAAAAAACAATATGGACAAAGAATCTCTGATTTTTATTTTGCTGACTCTTTTATATTTTTTCCTGATTTCAATTCCGGCCTGGACCACCAGATACCGCGCGCCCTTCGATCCCTTTTTATTTTTGCTGGCGGCCCCAGGATTTTGGCGCTTAAAAGATTATATGTCACATGTGCGCCATAAACGGATTTAATTTTTTGGACCGCGAGCTGATTGGGAAAATGAATTTAGCCAATTGTCATCGCGGGCCGGATGCTTCGGGAATTTTCACCGAGGACGGAATTTCTTTGGGACACAACCGTTTGAGCATTATTGATTTGTCGGATAGAGCCAGTCAGCCCATGAAAAGTTTTGATGACCAAGAGGTGATAGTTTTTAACGGCGAGATTTATAATTTCAAGGACCTTAAAAAAGAACTTAAAAATTTTTATCCGTTTGGCAGCGAAAGCGACACCGAACTTATTTTAGCGGCGTATCGCAGGTGGGGGGCCGACTGCGTAAAAAAATTTAACGGCATTTTCGCTTTTGCCCTTTGGGACAGATCCAGGCGGGAAATTTTTTTGGCCCGCGACCATTTTGGAGTAAAACCGCTTTATTATTATCTGAAAGACGGCAAATTCGTGTTTTCTTCGGAGATTAAATCAATTCTTGAGCATGATATCGCGCGCCGTCTGAATCGCGAGGCCTTTAGCCATTATTTCAGGGTTTTGTATTCTCCTGAGCCGCTGACGATGTTTGAGGATATTTACAAATTTCCCCAGGCCAGCTGCGGTTTTTTAAAGAATGGCAAGTTAAACATTAAAAAATACTGGCAAGCCGCGCCCGGCGATTATCCGGATAAGCCCGGAGAGTTTTTTGAAGAAGAATTGAGAAACAGGATGGGACTTGCCGTAAAAAGGCAGCTTATATCCGATAGGCCCCTCGGCCTTTATCTTTCGGGCGGCGTTGATTCGTCTATTCTTCTTTATAATATGTCAAAAATACATAAAGATATCGATACTTTTTCAGTCGGATTTGATCTTGAAAAGGAAGAGCAAAGAGAAAAGTTTAACGCCGATTTTGACCTCGCCCGAAAAACTTCGGCTATTCTCGGCTCTCGTCACCACGAGGTCCTGATAAAGCCCGCCGAGGTTTTTGGTCTTCTTGAAAAAGCCGCTCATCTTATGGACGAACCAATATCAAATCCCACCGCGGTTTCAATGCTCAAATTATCGGAATTCAGCAAGCAAAAAGTTGATGTGGTTTTGGCCGGTGACGGCGGAGACGAACTTTTCGGAGGGTATGAGCGGTATCGCATAAGTTTCGCCGCGAGTTTATTACAAAAAGCTCCGGGATTTTTGCGCAAGACCCTTAATTTGAGTCGGAAACTTAAAAAGTTGAATACGCCGGCCGGCATAGAGCGATTCGAGCTTTTTATGTTTCAAAAAGACGATATTTTAAAGAGAGTCATGTCGTCGGATTATTTCAACTACGATATATCGAAGTTGTTTTTTGAAAGAAGATATTTCGGACGGCCGTCAGAAACATCTGACTCCGATTTTAAGACCGTGTTTTCGGGAAATTTTGAAGAAAAGCTGATGAATGTTGACCGGCAGACCTGGCTGGTTGATTTTGCCCTGGGGCTTACCGACAAGATGTCAATGGCGCGCGGCCTTGAGGTCAGGGTTCCTTTTCTGGACAAAGATTTAGCGGAATTTTCCATGCGCGTGCCGTTAAATTACAAAGTTGACTTATTTAACACCAAAAAAATTTTAAAAAGCGCTTATCGCGGATTAATTCCGGATTATCTTTTAAACCAGCCGAAACGCGGCTGGTTTTCGCCCGGAGCGAAGTGGCTTAGAATGGATGAAATTCGCGAAAAAGCCAGAGATGCCGTCTCGGCGGATTATTATTTTGAAACACGCGGACTTTTCAACTGGCCGGAGATTATGCGCGTTTTTGACGGGCATATCGCGGGCAGGGAATATAATTTGACGATACTCTGGGCTTTGCTGACTTTTCAGATCTGGGCTAAAAGATATAGCATACGAATATGACCAAATGGGATAAATTTTCCAGACAATATTTGCTCAAAATTTTTCAAGAAAAAAAATCTGTTATTGATATCGGAGGCGGCCTGCGGATTTTGAAGGGGCGCGGCAATCGTTATGACCCGGCTCAAGAATGGCTAAAACCTTATTTGGAGAAAATTGATTATAAAATCCTTGATCCCGTATCCGATTACCATCCCGATATTATCGGAGATATTCATCATTTGCCCTTTGATGACGATTCACAGGAAGCCATTTTATGCATTGCCGTTCTCGAGCATGTTGAGAATCCCTTTAAGGCCGTTTCTGAAATGCATCGGGTCCTAAGGCCGGGCGGCTATCTTTTTGTTTATGTGCCGTTTCTTTACTATTACCATGCCGAGAAAGGGTATTATAGCGATTATTGGCGTTTTACCGAAGACGCTTTGGATTTGCTTTTTAAACCGTTTTCTAGGCAAGAATTTGTAAGGGTTAGGGGTGCCCTAGCCACCTGGCTGCATATAAGCCCCCTGGGCCGTGTGGGGCCCTTGAGAGCGCTTTTTAGGGCCCTAGACCGCGTTTTAGGCAAAGAAAACAGCCGTCAAACCAGCGGGTTTTATGTATTCTTGACAAAATAATCGTATTCTATTATATTGGAGGTGGAGTTTTGGGTTGCCTGTTTATGCGCGATTTGCGCATGGGGTAGTATTGGGAGGCTTTTTGTCAAAGGAGGTGTCGCAATGACTCAGGGGTGGTATTATCCTGGATGGCATGTAAAACCATCCAATCAAGAGTTAGGATATATGATTCGTGATGGATTTGCATACAGCTTGGAAATGAGCGATTTCGGTCGCTTCGTACTGGATAGTTGGTCAGATGAAGATATTTTGAATTTTGATAAGAAAATTTCAAGCATAGGAGTAACCCTCAATATTCTTAAGATAATCTTAGCAGCCGCATTGATTTTGCCTTTTTCATTTTTATTTTACCTTATGGCGTATCCTTTTATATCATTGGTTTTGTTATGCGTCTTTATTCTCTTTTTTATAAGATTTAGCCTCTGTATAGCTGAATTAAAGGGGTTCGCTGAAATACAATTTAGCGTAAAAGATTATTGCTTTTGGCATTGTTGTTCGTATCCAATAAGGTTTGATAAATATGATATGATACCCGATGATGAAACCTACTTAAAAGCTAAAGCAGAGCTAAGAAGGAGGATTCCTGAAGCACCCCCGTTTTTTAAAGCGTTAATTGAGAACATTAGAATGTCGGGGCCTTCTAATCCGCCCAATCCTTATCCACGACCGGCTAGAGGAGAAGAAGAAGGGAGCTTGTGGAGAGATTAGACTTAGTTTGAAATAGTATCGTTTCAGCCGAAAGGTGAAATTCCTTTCGGCTGTTTTTTGTTTTATACTAATAAAATTATGAAATTTATTTATATCGCCAACATTCGTTTGCCTACCGAAAAGGCGCATGGGCTGCAGATAATGAAAATGAGCGAGTCATTTGCTGCGCAAATGCGCGGATTAACGCTGAACGGCGCGCAGAATGACGCGGAAAGAAAAATAGAAGTTGAGTTGGTTGTGCCGAGCAGGTTCAATCCAATTAAAGCCGACCCTTTTGAGTACTACAGAGTCAATAAAAGTTTCAAAGTTAAATATCTGCCGGTTTTGGATTTGGTGAACTTTGGCAGAATTGGTTTTTGGATTGAGTCCATGTTTTTTTCTTTCGCCTCGCTTGCCTGCCTCGCGTTTAGAAAAATAGATATTATTTACGGACGGGATGAATTGCCGCTTTATTTTCTGAGTTTTTTTAAAAAAAATATTTTTTGGGAGGCGCATCGGGGCAGTATGAATATTGCGGTAAGGCGCCTTCTTAAAAAATCAGCCGGCGTTATCGCAATAAGCGAGGGCCTGAAAAACTTTTATAAAAATAAAAGAAACGATATTTTTGTCTTTCCCGATGCCGTTGATTTTAACGAGTTTAACATCTCTCTTTCAAAGGCGGAATGCAGACAAGAATTAAATCTGCCGCAAGACAAAAAAATTGTTCTTTATTCCGGCCATCTTTACGCCTGGAAGGGCGCGGATATTTTACTTGAGGCAGCAAGGGAATATTCAACATCCAATACTCAACACCCGACTCTTTTTGTTTTTGTCGGAGGAACAGAAAAAGATATAGAAAACTATAAGCTAAAAGCTAAAAGCTATAAGCTAGAAAACGTTTTATTTGCCGGTCACAGGCCGCATTCGGAAATTCCTAAATGGCTCAAAGCCGCCGATATTTTGGTTTTGCCCAATTCCGCCAAAGAAGAAATTTCACGTTTTTTCACTTCACCCCTTAAACTTTTTGAATACATGGCGTCGGGCACGCCTATTATTGCTTCTGACTTGCCGTCAATCAGAGAAATAGTCAGCGAGAAAGAAGTTTTATTTTTTGAACCAGATAATGCTCATAATTTGGCGGATAAAATAAAATATGCTTTTGAACATGAGGACGAGATGCATAGAAAGGCGGAGTTTGCCAAGCAAAAAGTTCAAAACTATACTTGGTCAAAAAGAGCCGAAAGCATCCTTTCTTTTATTTCTCAAAAACGCGTGCCGGAAGAAAAATCCGATCTTTGGCCGGCGTTTATTGCCGGACTGGGCATCGCCCTTTTTAGTTTGCCGATTTTAAAAAACATTTCATTTTTACCTTCGCGTAAAGGCATTTTGTTTTTATGGGTCATTGTTATATCCCTGGGGGCAATGCTCGGCATTTACATTACTAAACTGCTGGGGAGAAAAAAGCCGGTTATTTTCCAAATCGCGAAATACGGCCTAATCGGCTGGCTCAATGTTTTTTTATACGCCGGAATTTTCAATTTCTTTTCATGGCTTACCGGCATTGCGAGCGGTTATACGGCTGATTTTTTTCTTTTAATTTCTTTTGTCCTAACCACCACCAACGCCTTTTTTTGGAACAAGACCTGGACTTTCAAAGCCGGTTTAAGCGGAGACGGACGGAAAGAATACATTAAATTTTTCGTAGTTAGCGGTCTGGTCGCGATTTTGAATATTTTTCTTTTTCATCTGATTGTAAATACAATCGGAGCTCCGGAGAAAATCAACGCCGAGCTTTGGGCCAATATCGCCATATTCGCGTTGATTCCGGTGTCTTTTTTGGGAAATTTTTTCGGCTATAAATTTTTCGTCTTTAAGGACAGGGTTTCAGAAACGATCAATCGAAGAGTGGCGTAGGGCCCGCTTTTGAATATTTTTCCTAAAAACGCTATTATCGCGAAGTATAAAATTCCCAGAAGGACGATTAGAACGGCGAATGTTATGTCCGTTAGCGGTTGTAAATATTTTAAGGCAATCCGGCCGGCCATAAGTGTCATAAGTGAAGCAATCAGCGGCGCCAGGGGCGATTTAATAACCTCAACAAACTTAATATAAATGATTTTTGCTAGCGCCATCACGGATACAAACGATGTCAGGGCCGATGACAGGAGCACCGCAAAAGCGGCTCCGGAAAGGCCGTAGACGGGGATTAAAACCAAAAGCAGCAGAGAAAGGGATATTAGATTGATCAGCATTATCCAGAATCTGAACCCCGGTTTTCCCACGGCGTTAAAAATAGGCAGGGCGCTTGTATAAAAAGCGCTTACGGCGAAAGCCAAAGTTATAATTTTCAGAGTTAAATCCATGTTAATCCATTTTTCACCCAAAAGAAGCAAGATGAGCCGGCTTCCGGCTTCTATGAACAGAAACGCGATCGGTACGGATATGAAAAATAAAACATCCAAGCTTTTTAGAAATCCGTCCTTAATTTTTTCGTAAGAATCCTGCACGTAAGCGTAAGCGGGAAAGGCGACGCGATTGATGATATTATAAAAAGGAGATATCGGAACGCTGGCCAAGCTTTTTGCTTTGGTGTACAAACCGATATCAGATGCCCCGAGCATTTTTGCGACTAATGAATTTTCTACGGTTAATGATATGCGGTCCACTATGTTCTGGGCATATACCCATTTGCTGTACCCGACTAAATTAAATAATTTTTTAAATTGGAAATTGAAACGCGGTTTAAATTCATGCAAAAAATAGGTGGAAACGGTTGCCGCCAGATGCAAGGCGACTGTTCCCCAAAAGAGCGGCCAGAAAGAACGATAATATACGGCCAGCCCCAGCGAAATCGCGATATAAGCGATTGAGGAGGCGGTGTCGCGGATAAAAATCTTTTTAAAATCAAGGTCCTTGAAAAAAAATAACTGGGCTACATTTGCCGTTCCCGACGCCAGAACTATTAATCCGCTAAGACGCGCGGCCAGCAGGATTTCAGGCATATTAAAAAAGTCGGCTATGAGCGGGGCCGAAAAAAATATGGCCAGAAAAAGGGCGAAAGATTTAAATATATTGAGAGTCCAAATGGGGTTCAGATAATCCGTTGAGTCGTCTTTTTTTTGGATAATAGCCGTTTCCAGGCCGGTGGTTGAAACAAGAATTATAAAGTTAGGCACAATAAGTAAAATAGCCAGAATTCCGAAATCCTGGGGCCTAAGCAGGCGCGCCAGCACTAAAAAAGACGCAAAGCCGATTATCCTTTGAAAGACGGTGTTGATGAACATCCATTTTCCGCCTTCTATGGATTTTTTAAGGGCTCCCGCCGCGGGAGCCGTTTTATTATTCATATACTGTTGCAACAAAAAAGATTAAAATATAGTATTACTATAACATGAAATCTCCGATTTATGAGGCCTGCATTATCGGGGGAGCCGGACATGTTGGCTTGCCTTTGGGAGTTGCTTTGGCTTTAAACGGCTTAAAAACCGTCTTATTTGACATCAATGAAGAAGCGTTGCGTAAAATACGGTCTGGCAGATTTCCTTTTAAGGAAAAAAACGGAGACGAAAGTTTAAAGCGGGTTTTAAGCGAGAAAACGCTTTTTATAGCCGAAGGCGCGGAAGCGATTTCTCAAAGCCGGTTTATTTTCCTTGTAATAGGCACGCCCATTGACGAGTATTTAAACCCGCATCTTAGAGGTATTTTTAAAGCGCTGGATAAATATTTTGATTATTTTCGCGACGGACAGATTTTAATCTTACGAAGCACCGTTTATCCCAATACATCGGAAAGAATACAAAATTATTTCGCGGACAGAAATAAAAAAGTGAGCGTGGCTTTTTGCCCCGAAAGAATTGTTGAAGGCAATGCTTTGCATGAATTGCAAAACCTGCCCCAGATTATTTCGGCTTTTGATTCCGGGACCCTCGCGCAAGTTGAGAATCTTTTTGGCCGGATAACTAAAAGAAAAATAATTCCGACCAAGCCCGTGGAAGCCGAGCTGGCAAAATTATTTTCCAACGCTTGGCGCTACATTCATTTTTCCATCGCCAATCAGTTTTTTATGATCGCGGCCGACCACGGATTGGATTACTCAAGGATACACAAAGCCATGACCGAGGATTATGAAAGAAATAAGGATATACCGAAGCCGGGATTTGCCGCCGGTCCCTGCCTTTTAAAAGACACCATGCAGCTCGCCGCTTTCAACAATAATAATTTTTTCTTGGGGCACGCGGCCATGCTGGTTAACGAAGGTTTGCCGAATTATATTATGCAAAAATTGTCCCGAGAACTGCCCGACCTTCATACAAAGACCGTTGGGATACTGGGCATGGCTTTCAAGGCGGATAGCGACGACCAGCGGGATAGTTTGTCTTTTAAATTGCGAAAAATCGCCGAAGCCAAATGCAAAAATGTTTTATGCCACGATTTTCATATTGAAAATCCTTCTTTTCATCCGCTTGATAAAGTTCTGGGCGAATCGGATATTATTATCCTTGCGTCCCCCCACAGCGACTATAAAAATATTGACCTTACAAAATACAAAAACAAAAAAATCGTGGATATCTGGAATTTCTGGGGTTTATAAAAAATAGCGGACACTTAGTGTCCGCTAGTTTTGGCGAATCAGTTGGGCGGAATAAATGGCAGAAGACCCGCCTTTTTAAAATCGTTTTCAACTTTTTTAAGGTATTTCCGCAAATCAGCCGCGGATTTTCTGGCGCGAGCCCGGGCTTTAGGGAGCCGGATGCCGAATTTCGGGTCATTGAAGTTTGCCCACTCTAACACATGCGCGAGATCTCTTACCACCGATTTCGGCTCTTTGAAAGTTGATTCCCGGTCAGAGAGCCAATGAACGGGATCTACCGGCGGACAATCATGATAGAATTGGGCGGAACGCATAATTTCGTCCGACTCCATATTAACCACGCGATCGGCATCCTTTAGGGTTTTTAAAACAAGGTTATCGTGGGGATCATTAGGCAAACTGTGTTTAAGTAAAGCGTTAATAACTATTGTTCGTTCTCCTTCGGATAAATCAGTTGCGTCAAGCCACTCGTTGATTAAATCTATAACCATTTCTTCAGGAACTTCTTTTCGGCCGACTTTCAGCTCATGCTGGATAAGACGGTCGGCGTTATGGCAAAGTCCCGCGATGCCGGCAAGTTTGGCTGTCGCGGGGCTGGGCGCGATTTCATAAGCGCATTGGGCCACTCTGGCGGCATGAAAAGCGTCATGCCCGCCTCCAATCACTCCTGAAGCGATATGTCGTAAATAAACCGCTTTCCAAAGTTCGGGGAAAAGAGCAATAACTTTTTTACTCGCGCTCATTCCTTGTCCTCCTTGGATTTTGGGGTTGAAATGTGCTGCTGCGGGTATTATACTGGATTATGCGTTTTTGTCAACGATTATGAATAATAAAAGAAAAATTTTAATCACGGGAGGGGCGGGATTTATCGGCTATCATTTGGCCGGCCATCTTTTGAAGGAGTATGGCGATCGGGCCGAAATAGTTTTGGTTGATAATTTTGAGCGCGGCAAGGCGGATGAGGATTTTAAAAATCTGCTGGATGACAAACGCGTCAATTTTTTGGAATTGGATTTAACAGACCCCGCTTCCTACGAAAAATTGGGCGTTGGATACGACCATGTTTATCATTTGGCGGCCATCAACGGCACGAAAAATTTTTATGAAATGCCCGATGAGGTCTTGAGAATCAACACCCTCTCGCTGATTTATATGCTGGAGTGGTTTAAAAAATATAACCGCGACGGCAAATTTTGTTTTACCTCTTCCAACGAGGCCTATGCCGGCGGGCTTAACGCTTTTGGCAAGCTCCCCATTCCTACGCCCGAAAAAGTTCCGCTCGTCGTGGACGACCCCCACAATCCCCGCTGGTCTTATGCCGCGACCAAACTCGCAGGAGAGCTTTTTGTGATTCATTACGCGGCGAAACATAATTTCCGCGCTTTAATCGTGAGACCTCATAATTTTTACGGGCCAAGAGCCGGATTTGACCATGTTATTCCTGAATTTTCCCTGCGGATTTCAAAAAAAATTGACCCTTTTTCTATTTTCGGCGCGGATGACACAAGGACATTTTGTTATATTTCGGACGCGGTCCGGGCAATGCGGCTGCTGATGGATTCCAAGGAAACAGACGCGCGTCCGATTGAAACGGTGCATATCGGGAACACCGATGAGATTACGATAAAAGAATTGGCGGAGCGTATGTTTAAGGTTGTCGGCTGGAGCCCGAAAGAACTGGACATCAAATCCTCGCCCAAGGGCAGCGTAAAAAGACGGCTGGCGGATATTTCAAAGCTCCGGCGGCTGACCGGCTGGAAGCCGGAAATTTCTTTGGATGAAGGCCTGAAAAAAACCTACGAGTGGTATTCGTAAAAATACACCACAAGTCAGACTTGTGTATGAACTATTTTGGTTTTTTTACCTGAACGCGCGGATTGAATAAAGGCCTCGGTTACGGCCATATTCAATAGGCCGTCTTCAAGCGTCGCGTTAGGTGTTTTTTTGCCCTTAAGCGCCATATCGCCGAAATCATCTATTTCTTTTTGCCATAAATTTTCTTTTTTGAATGAAAAAACCCGTTTAACCAATTTTTCCGGCAACACTTTATGATGCGCTACAGCTTTCGGGTTTTTAACGGCTCCTTTTTTGGTTTTAAAAACAAGGTGTCCCTCTGAATTCGGAGCCATAAAATCATAAAGTTCAATATTTCCCTTATCTCCGTAAATTCCGATAAAGTTTCCAAGATGCGGAATTATTTTGCTTGTCGCGATTGTCGCGTAAAAATCACCGTAATCCAGCGTACCGACCGCCGTAGAGTCGGCTCTTTTGTTTTTACTCATCATAGCGGACACAGCCAAAGGTTTTTTATTCGTGAGGCAGCCGATTAAGTCCAGCAAATGCGTGCCTCTAGCCATAAAGGCGCCGCCGCCCTCTTTTAAGTTTTCGCGCCATTTCATATGAGCCGGAAGAGGAGGCAGTTTTGAGCCGGGATGGCCTATGCACCAATGCGCTTTGATTAACAAAACATTTCCTATTTTTCCGGAGGCGATTATTTCTTTGGCTTTCAAGACCGCCGGATGATGGCGCAGATGAAAACCAGACGCGAAACGAACGCGGTATTTTTTAACGGCGCCGGCAATAACCCGTCCGTCTTTCATTGAAAGGGCTAACGGTTTTTCGCAAAGAATATGTTTTTTGGCTTGAGCCGCCAAGGAAACATAACGCGCGTGCTTGCTGTTTTTAGACGATATGATGACCGCGCCTATTTTCGGGTTTTTCAGCATGTCTTGAATTGCGCCGGAATGCGGGACGCCGTATTTTTTCGCGAAATTTTCAGCCCGATTTTTGTTTTTGCCCGACGCAAAATATAGAACTCCGTTTTTAGAAGCGGCAATTGACCGCGCCATATTCCCCCCCTGGACGCCGAGTCCGACAATTCCCCACTTTAGCTTTTTTTGAGCCGCCATTATAATTTTAGGATAGTTTTTTTTTGAGTATTGTCAAATAGGCATAAATAATGTATTTTATTTTAATATGGAGCCCAAATTCATATCGGTGGTAGCGCCATTTTTCAACGAAAAAAATACGGTAGAGGAACTTCATCGGCGTCTGGTTGCCGTTTTAAATACTCTCGGAAAAGAGTACGAAATAATTTTTGTCGACGACGCTTCGGATGACGGCACGTTTGAAACCATGAAGGGCCTAAAACCGGTAACGGCTTTGCGCTTAAGGAGAAATTTTGGTCAGAGCGCGGCCTTGGCCGCCGGAATAAGGAGGGCTAAGGGGGATGTAATAATAACCATTGACAGCGATTTGGAAAATCACCCCGAGGATATTCCCGTGATGATTTCCAAACTGGATAATGGCTATGATGTGGTTTCCGGCTGGAGAAAAAATCGGTGGGATGACAAGTTGTTTTTAAGAAAAATTCCTTCGGTTGCGGCCAATAAGCTTATTTCTTATGTTTCCGGCGCAAAGTTAAACGATTTCGGATGCACTTTAAGGGTTTATAGGAAAACAGTTCTTGACCAGATGAAACTTAAGGGAGAAGAACATCGATTAATCGCGGCGTATGCTTCAATTCTCGGTTCTCGTATTGCCGAAATTGAAGTAAGCCACTCCCCGCGCAAATTCGGAAAATCCAATTACGGACTTATGCGCGTTTTCAAAGTCCTTTTAGATGTTTTTGCTCTCAATTTTTTCCATCGCTATGCCGCCCGTCCCATTCATTTTTTTGGAGGACTGGGTTTTTTCAGTATTTTTCTTTCCCTCCTTTCTTTTTTGGGCATGCTTTATTTTAAGTTTTTTCTGGACGCGAGTTTTATTTTAACGCCCTTGCCGACACTGGCCGCGCTTTTTGCGATTATCGGCATCCAATTTATTTTAATGGGGCTTTTGGCCGAAATTTTTGTTCGTCAAAAAGAGGAAGGTGAAAAACCAGATTTTTTGATAGGGGAAGAGATTCAAAACCAATAATTATGTGCGGTATTGCCGGTTTAATCGGGGGCGATGAAAGGACAATTAAAAAAATGACCTCAGCCCTTCGCCATCGCGGACCCGATGACGAAGGTTTTTATAATGATAATGACGTTTGGCTCGGGCATCGCCGGCTTTCAATAATTGATATTTCAGGCGGGCATCAGCCGATGGTTTCCGGAGACGGCAAAACGGCGATTGTTTTTAACGGCGAGATTTATAATTTCAAGGAACTCAAAAAAGAACTTAGCCAAAAATATGATTTTCGCACCCAAAGCGACACCGAAGTAATTTTGAACGGCTGGCTTGAATGGGGTGAAAATGTTTTTTCGCGCCTTGAGGGCATGTTCGCGGCGGGCATTTGGGATGTAAGGACAAAAACTCTGGTTTTGGCCCGCGACAGAATGGGCGAGAAGCCGCTTTATTATTTTTATGACCAAAATTTTTTCTCCTTTGCTTCGGAATTAAAGGGACTTCTGGAAAACCCGAAGATAAAGCGCGAAATTGATTTGGAGTCCTTGGGGCTTTATTTGTCTTTCGGGCATGTTCCTTCTCCCAAATCAATTTTTAAAAATATCTTTAAACTGGAGCCGGCTAAAATTTTAATATTTAAAGAAGGTCAAATAGGCCTTAAAAGTTATTGGCATCCGGATTTTAGCCAAAAATATTCGGGAATAAGTTTGCGGGAAGCCGAAAAAGAGCTTGAAAATAAGATTGCGTCGCGTGTTGGACGCGCAATGCTTGCCGACGTTCCGGTCGGAGTTTTTCTTTCGGGGGGGCTTGATTCAAGCGTGGTTGCTTATTTCGCGAAAAAAGCAAATCCGGATTTAAAGACCTTCTCAATCGGATTTAAAGAGAAGTCGTTTGACGAGTCGTCTTTTGCCCGGAAAGCCGCCGATTTACTCGGAACCAATCATCGCGAAAAAATTATTGACGCCGGAGAAATGATGAAAATTGTTCCCAAAATTGCGGAAATCACCGATGAACCGCTGGCGGACCCCTCAATAATCCCGACTTTTATCCTGTCTGAATTTGCCCGAAAAGAAGTTAAAGTTGTCTTGGGCGGGGATGGGGGCGATGAAGCCCTTCTGGGGTATCAAACCTTTGTGGCTGAAAAACTTTGGCGCGGTTTTAGGTTTTTTTCGCCGATATTTAAAATAATATTAAAAATTGCCGGTGTTTTGGTTTCGGCATCGGGCAAATATATGTCGTTTGATTTTAAATTGCAAAGATTTTTTTCGGCAACCGAAAAAGATCCGGCGTTAAGGCATCAGCAGTGGCTCGCTAACATTCGCAAAAATACGCTTTCTTCCATTTTATCCCCGGAATCAGGACGATCATCCGGTAGCACAGCCAAAGTTATTGAAGACTATTTTTTCGGCAAGAATTATTCATCCGACTGGGATAAAATTTCGGAATTTTATCTTAAGTTTTATCTCGGGGATCAAGTTTTGACCAAGGTTGATAGAGCCAGCATGGCCAACTCTCTGGAGGTGCGGGCGCCTCTTTTGAACCACGATTTTGTTGAATATGTGTTGAATTTGCCGATTGATTTTCGTCTGCGCGGTTTGAAAACCAAATATATTTTACGCAGAATTGCTTCAAGATATTTTCCTAAAAGCATAACCAAAAGAAAAAAACAGGGCTTTGCCGTACCGATGGGCGCGTGGCTGAAAAAAGAGTTAAAAGAATTCGGGTTTGAAAAAATATCCGCCCTAAAAACCAGCGGGTGGTTTAATAACGCGGAGCTTGATAAACTATGGCGTGAGCATCAAACCGGAAAAACCGACCGAAGAATGGAATTGTGGAATTTGATCGTCTTACAGCTTTGGCGCGAAAAATGGCTTAAATAATTATGGCTTCAGAAAAAAGGTTTGGTTATGAATGGTCAAAATATAAAGATATTTTGCCTCAATACGAGAAGCAGTTTTTGGGCTGGGTTTCGCCCCTAACCCCGGATGATTTTAAAAACAAAGTGATTTTAGACGCCGGCTGCGGCATGGGTCGCAATTCCTATTGGCCGTTAAAATACGGCGCGAAAAAAGTAATCGCGTTTGATTTTGACCTTAAAAGCGTTAATGCGGCTAAAGAAAATCTTAAAGAATTTCCGAACGCGGAAGTTTATTATAATTCCATCTATGATATTGACTTTAATAACGAGTTTGACATCGCTTTTTCAATAGGGGTTATTCATCATTTGGAGAATCCGCAAAAAGCGATACAAAATTTAGCGAGAGCGGTTAAGCCGGGAGGCAGGGTTTTGATATGGGTTTACGCGTATCAGGGTAATGAATGGATAGTGAAATTTATTTCACCCGTAAGGAAATTGATAACAAGCCGTTTGCCACCGGCGTTTTTGAATTTTTTGACCTATTTTGTAAGTTTGCCGTTTTTTATCGCCGTAAATATTTGGCCGTTTAATAATCCGTATCTGAAGCAGCTTAAGGATTTTGGATTCCATCATATACACTCAATAATTTTTGACCAGCTCTTGCCCGAGGTGGCTAACTATTGGCGTGAAGAAGAGGCGGGCAATCTTTTGATTCAGGCCGGGCTGAAAGACATACGGACGATTCGTAAAAATCAAAACAGCTGGACGGTTATCGGGCAAAAGGCCTAGAGTTTTTTATAAATTCCCAGCAAGGATATTCCCCACGGGAATTTTATTTTTGGAAGCAAAAAATATTCCAGCGCGAAAACCGCTTTAAAAAGAGAATTAAAAAAAGGATTATTGAGCTTGAGCTCGGTTCCTGTTTTGATATTTAAGAACCCAAAAGTTTTTCTTACGAACAATATCATGGGGGATAAGAAAAAATTGAAGTAAGATTGCTTAATGGTTTTGAATCCTTCTTTCTCGAATTTTGATTTAAGTTCGCGGTAAGTATAACGTCTGAAATGGCGGCTTATCTCATCCTGTTCTCCCCAGAAAATTTTTAAGGCCGGCACGAATACTATGGCCATCCCCCCCGGCTTTAAAAAACCGCGGATTTTTTTAATCGCCGTCAGGTCGTCTTGGACGTGTTCAATAATATCAAGCGCCGTAATCAAATCAAAAGCCCCGGGGTTTTCATAATTTTCTATTGACGCCAGCTCCGCTTTTGCTCCGCGGGATTTTGTAAATTCAACCGCCTCTTTTGACGGGTCAATGCCCAAAACATCCCCGTACCTTTCAAGTTCTTTCGTTAAAAGGCCGGCTCCGCAGCCGATATCAAGAATTTTAAGGTTTCCAATCCCAAAACCGAGATATTTTTTTATAATCTTATGAACCAATTTGCGCCGCACCGCGTACCACCAATGCGTCTTTTCGTTTTTGTAAATCTGGCGATAAAGTTCGGTTTCCATTATAATAGAATCCATGCTAGCACGAATTTTGCCGTTTCTAAAATGTTCCGGTTGTTCGGGAGAATTTTCTTTTCTTGACGGAGGCGTTAAGTGCGTCTCCTGCGGTCAAATTTTTATCAAGAAAAATGACGCCCTGGTCTTTGTAAAGACCCCTCCCGAAAAAGACAAGGACACTTCGCTTACCTTTAAATTAAAAGAATTTTTAAGAAAACGGCCTAAATTATTTTTTACCCTTTATTATACTTTGGGCGTTTTTACGGGAAAGAGCGCCAAAAAAGCGATAAAAGATTTGCCGCGCGATTCGCTGATTTTAAACATTGCTTCAGGCATTAAAATAATCCGTTCCGATGTCGTAAATATTGATATTGAGCCATACCGTGGCGTTTTGGTCGCGGCCGACGCGTTAAACCTTCCGTTTAAAGACGGAGTGGCGGACGCCGTAATTTGCGAGTCCTCCCTGGAGCATTTTCCCCGCCCGGAAAGCGCGGTCGCCGAAATGCGCAGAGTTTTGAAAAGAGGAGGAATGGTTTACGCTTCTCTTCCTTTTATTGTCGGTTTCCACGCTTCGCCCCACGATTATTATCGCTGGACCGAAGCGGGCGCGCGCGAACTTTTCAAGGATTTTGAAGCGAAAGAAGTCGGTGTTTATTGGGGGCCGACTTACGCCTTAACCTGGATTTTAAGAGAATGGCTGGCAGTGGTTTTGTCTTTTAATTCAAAAATTCTCCACCAAATTTTGGTTTTATTTTTTACGCTTCTTTTCGCGCCTCTTAATTTTTTGGATTATATTTTCTCCAGATTCAAGCTCGCCAAAAACATTGCCTTCGGCTTTTATTTTATAGGGACTAAAAAATGATTTTTCCGACAATTTTCAATGAGCCGATTTTTTAAAGTCCACCTTTTAGCGATTATATTTGCCGTATCGGTCGGCGTTTTATATATAGCGCCTCACCTGGTTTTTATTTTTTCGCTCGGCGATGACTATAAGGGCATCCCCATTATGCAGACGGCCAATGAGGACGAGTATCTGTTAAGGATTCAGGAAATTATTGACGGACATTGGGGTTTGGGCTCGCCGTTATTTTTTGAATATAAGGACCAGCCGCCGCTTTCCCCTCCGGCCGGCGAGTTTCTTTATGCCGTTCCGGCAATGATTTTTGGGACATCGGCAGTCAACATTTTAATTGCCAGCCGTTTCTATCTGCCTCTTATTCTTTTTTTGCTGGTTTATTTTTTAATTTGGAAATTAACAAGCGAGCCGGTTTCTGTTTCTGGAAAGATGAACGCCGTCGTCGGAGCCATATTCGTAACTCTTGGGTATGATTTGGTGGATTACGGATGGGTGCTCGGTCTTTTGTCCGGAAAGAACATCCTGGCCGGCAATCTTTTGATTTGGTCGCGCCCGGTTAACCCGATTTTAGGCGCCATATTTTTATTTTCTTTTCTGATTTTGGTTTGGGGAGTCATCCAAAATACAAAAAAGATTAAGTCAGCCATATTTTTCGCGTCCGTATTTCTGGCTTTAATGATCGGAAGTTATTTTTTCAGCTGGGGGATTGCGGCCGCGGTCCTCGCCGTTTTAATTTTGATATATTTATTTAAGAAAGAATACGCGATTTCTTTCAAATTGGCTTTGATTTTCCCGTTGGGATTTTTATTTTCGGCTCCTTATTGGTACGCGGCTTGGCGCGCCGCCTCCAGTCCGTGGTATCAAGAATCGGTTTTAAGAAGCGGATTATTTTTAACGCATTATCCTTTGTTTAATAAATTGCTCATCGCGGCACTTATCTTTTACGCGATTTTATTCTTATTTTTCAGAGAGAAATTTAAGCAAGGACTGAATTTATCCGGCTGGCATTGGTTTTCTCTCGCGCTCGTTTTCGGAGGCCTACTTGCTTATAATCAGCAAATTTTGACCGGTCGAACCATTTGGCCGTATCATTTTGTGCAATATACCATACCTTTGGCAATGGTTATTTTCATGACGCTGCTTTACAATATTATCCGCGAGAAAAATAAGTATGTCTGGAAAGTTTTTGTGTCGGTTATCGCGGTTTCTTCTTTGTCTTTAGGCGCGTACACGCAATTAAACGCGCTCAATAAATCCTATTCCCGTTATATTCCGTTGCAGAGATATGCTTCGCTTTTTGATTGGCTGAATTCGCAAAAGAACGGTTGTGTTGTTTTGGAGATTGGAGAGGGCAAGGAGTTTGATAATTTTGATAACTATATACCCGCTTTTACCCACTGCGATTTATATGATTCCAAGTGGGTGTTTTCGCTTATGCCCGAAGAGCGGATTTATCACAACTATTTTACGCGTTTGTTTTTAAACGGAATAACTCCGGAAAATATTGAAGAATATATCGCTCGAAACCCGGGCGAAGTCGGCAGCCGGCTATTTACCAATTTTAAAGAGCTTTTTAATGTAAAGGATTTCCCCGATTTTAAAGACGGAGGGCTTGAGAAAAGGTTTGTTGAATTGCCGGATAAATATAAAGAATTCTTCAAGAAAAATATTATATCCGAACTTAAAAAATATCGTCTGGACTACATTTTAATAAACGGTAAAATTACGCGACAAGAAAGCGATTTAGTTAACGCGTTTGAAAAAGTTTATGAAACAGATGATTTCATCATCTACCGCTAAATTTATAATCGTAATCGGCGTTATTTTACTCCCGTTCTTTATTTATTTGGTTTGGAAAGCGGCCGATGAGCGGGGATGGGACGATTGGGGATTCGGCTCGGCCCAAACAATGCTTACGGCCCGCTTTTGGGGACGGGACGGATTTATTCAGCATAAATTTTTCTTTATTCCATCAGGTTATAATCCGGAAATAGAATTTTTGGATGAGCCGGAATTCAGATTTCTGGCTGACGGTACTAAAGCGGGAGGGCTTATCGGCAACCGGCTTTACTATACGCATTACCCCTCGGGTTATTTGATTCCCTACGGCCTTTTGGCCAAATTCGGCGTAGAGAACAGATTTTTCTTCAGGTTTTTAGCTCTTTTATTTTCCTTCGCTTCGGTTTTATTTTTGGCGGGATTTTTATATTTGATTTTTGACCGTAATTTGTGGATTCCGGCGATAGCCGCGTTTTATTATTCAACCTCGGAAACTTTTTTGGCTTACGCCGATTCTTTGTCAAATATACCCGTGGATGATTTTTTCAAATGGCTGATTTTGTTTTTAAGCATATACGGGGTTTCTAAGATTGAGGCAGGAGAACCGAAAAAATGGGTTGATAAAACAGTTTGGTTCTTGTTTTTTGTTCTGGCTTTGAGTTCTTATGATTCCACCTTTTTTATATTTTTTTGGCTTTGCGCGCTGGATTATATAACGAAACGCAGATTAAATTTCAAAAAATACATATTTTGGGCCTCTGCCCCAATTTTGGCTTTCGCTATGCAGATAGCGCAAAATGCCTGGTATCTGGGATTTAAAAACATGCTTCTTGACTTTTTGGGCGCATTTATATTCCGTTTAAGTCAGGTTATGGGCAGCGCAAACGAGTTGCCGTTAGTGATTAAAAACGCCGTTGTGTCTTTGGCCGAAGTGGGGTATCTCACCGATATGCGCGCCCGATTCGCCCTTCCGCTCGTCGCCATTTTTGCGTTGTTGCTTTATCGCGGTAAATTTTTTGATTCTAAAAAATGGAAAGTGACGGTTGCTCTGTTTGCGGCCGGCCTAATGTTGGGTTTTTTGCTTCCGGGGGTTGGTGTTTACGGATATCAGGGCAGGCAAATGGCTCCGGCGTTTCTTTTGGTTTTTTCTTACGCCACTTACGAAATAATTCTAAGGTTTGCCAAAAAAGATATTTCAAAAACCGCCGTTCTTTTATTCGCCGCCATTTTTGTCTTCTGGGCGGTCCATGCCAAAGAAACGGTTTCCTATGTAAAAAACTGGCCGAACGGCGCCATCGCGGAAGAAAAAATAAACTATTGGCAGGAGATCAAAAACATTACCGCTCCGAATACGATCGTGATGGGAACAAAAGAATCGCTTGAAGTCGGCACGAGCGAATTTTTTGAGCAGTTTTATATGGATAGGCCGGCTTTTGTTTTTAACGACACAGGAGAACTTTTGGATTATTTGACGAAAATCGGCGCCGTTGTCAGCGGCGGGGAATTTCTGGTTGTGGCGCCGAAAAATAAAAAAGATGCTATTATTGAGCATGCGCGCGAAAATCAGTTCGGCTACGCATTAAAAGACGGCGCGTATGGGCAAGAAGATATTTTTTATCTCAGTGTTTTTCATAAATAGTAAAAAATCATCTACGTAATCAGTGATTGATATTCATTATTCTACTTTAAAAGAAGAAGCAAAGGACTATTGGCAATGGAGCATTGCGAATCCCCCTTTTCCGGTTACCCAATCCATTGCGAGAGAGGGGGCGGGTTCTGAATTGCGCACCCCGTTAATGCATTACGGCGCTGTAATGCCGGTATATTTGGCAGCTATACGCTACTTAAAGACGCTGCGTCTTCCAAGAGGAACAAAATTAATTGAGCTTGGATGCGGCACGGGAAGAGCGCTGTCTTACATAAAAACGGTATTCCCGGATATGGAAATTTTCGGGGCGGATTATTCAAAAGGAGTTATAGATTACGCGAAGTCCGCTTACGGAAAATTCGGAGTTCAGTTTATACATATTGAGTCCGCCGCAAGCACTCAATTTTCTTCCTCGTCTTTTGATGTTGTTTTGTCTTCTCACGTCATTGAACATATTAAGGAGCGGGACGGCAGGCGTTTTTTGGAAGAGGTAAGACGCATTTTAACGCCCGAGGGGTATGCTTTTATCGGCACTCCCGAAAGGAAAAAATGCCAGAATCTTTATGCGGAAAATCCAAAAGACGAGAAAAAATATCGGCTCATTCCTCCGCATGAGCATGAATATACTCTGTCGGAATTAAGAAATGCCGCAGAGAAAGTGTTTTTGCCTCAACAAGTAAAAATAGACGCGTTATATAACCCCCTGTTCTGCCGTATTTTCAATTCCAGTATAAAAAGATTTAAACCAAACGGCGGCGCGGCAAAAAAGGTCATCAATGCGGTCTACGCCTTCGCAAGAGACGCGCTTCCGCGGAAGATTTTTGACGCGCTGGTTCGTTTCGGGATTTCGGCGCAAATGAGGTTTTCGGGCGCCAGTTTTTTTGATATCATAATAGCTAATAAAATCGGGAAAGAAAACGAAGAAGAAACCCCCGATAATTTATTTCTTGTATGCCAAAAATAAACTGTTTCCGATGAAAATTTTAAGAAACAAAAATAATTTAATTTTTGCGGGTCTGGCGATTTTGGTTATTTTGCCCTCCATAATTTTTTTGGTTTCGCGTTCCACCCAAATTGACAGCTGGGACGGCTGGAGTTGGGGTTCGGCGCAAACGATGCTCACAGTGCGTTATTGGGTTAGAGACGGATTTTTAAACCACAGAATGTTTTTTCTATTAAAAGGTTATCATCCCGAAGTAAGAATTTTAGACAAACCGGAATTTCAGTTTCTGACCAACGACACGCTTACGGGCGGCCTGGTAGGCAACCGTCTTTACTATAACCACTATCCGTCAAACTACGTTATTCCTTACGCTCTGCTCGGAAAATTGGCGGATCTGGGAGACAGATTTTTATTCAGATTATTATCCATTATTTTTTCCTTAGGGTCGGTTTTATTTCTGGCCGGCTTCATTTATATGTTGGCAAACCGCAGCCGTTGGATTGCTTTGCTCGCCGTTTTTTACTATGTAATTTCATCAAATTTTCTTAGTTATGCCGACGCTCTAAACAATACTCCGCTGGACGATTTTTTCAGGAATTTAATCCTGTTTTTAAGCGTTTGCTATTGGAAGGCGGCCGATAGCATAACCGCAAAGCGAAGAATAAAAATTGCGATGTGGATTTTGTATTTCGTTCTGGCCTCCGTTTCCCTTGATTCAACAATTTTCGTATTTTTATGGCTTTGTATTTTGAACTTCATAGAAACCAGAAAAATAAATCTCAAAGAATATTTTTATTGGGCAACGGCTCCCGTTTTGGCTTTTGCTATCCAGTTTACGCAAAATTCCGGCTATCTGAGTTTTAAGGGCGCGGCACTTGATTTTTGGGGAGATTTTTTGCATCGTAGCGGCGAGGCGCCGGCGGTTTTGGGGCACTTGCCCCCCATAATAAAAAATATCGCGGCTTCCCTTTCAACAATCGGTTATTTTAGCGGCGCGCGGACGCGTTACGCTCTGCCTCTTTTATTGGTTTTAATCTATGTCGTCTGGCGTTTAAGATTGCTGGACAGAAAGCAATGGCAATATTTCTACGCGTTATCCGTCAGCGGTTTCATTTTTCCTTTAATTTTTCCGGTTGCGGGAACTTTTGGGTATCAGGGCAGGCAAATGGCGCCGGCCATGCTCTTAATTCTTTCGCTTATCTCGTGGAAATTGTGGGAGAAAATAAAAGAAAAGCAATTCAATCTCAAGTTTTTTGTTTTGCTGCTTTGCGTTATCTTTTTTTGGACGGCAAATTTTTCGACAAGTTTAAGTTACGCCAAAAAATGGCCGAATGCTCTGTATTCCAGAGACGAGGCCGGAAATAAAATTGCTTTCTTGAAAAATTTAAATAAAATATCCGATTCTTCAACAATGATTCTTGTCATCAACAGTATTGAAAACCGCCATATTTCCGAGTTCTATGCCGACCGTATAATGCTTTTTCTTCCCGACCCCGAAACATTATTAGAATATATGGATAAGATTTACTCCGTCATACCCGGGAAAGTTAATTTTCTATTGGTTATGCCGGACCGAGAGTATAGAGAAACGCTTGAGAAAATGAAGGATATGAGGGATTACGCCTCTGTAGACGAAACCGTTGATTTTTCACCGGACGGCGCCGGAGTTTTAAGAGTAATTCATAAATGACGCTGGAAACGAAACATAAAGCAGCCGTTATTTTTATTTTAGCCGTTATCATGCGGCTGTTATTCAGTTTCGGGCTCGTTTTAAACCACAATCCGTTGATTTCCGTTACAGGGGACGCGCAGGATTACCTTTATACCGCGAGTAATTTTCTTGATAAAGGAATTTGGTCCTCTTCGCCAGCCGAAAACCCCGAGCCGGACAATTTTAGAGCGCCGATTTACCCGTTTTTCCTGATGTTTTTTCACAAATTTAACATCTCTTTGGAATACGTTGGTCTTATCCAGGATTTAATCATGGCGCTTACAGCCGTTTTGATTTATATTTTAGGCCGCAAGATATTTTTTGAAACAGCGGCATTTTTCGCCGCGGTTTTTTTTGCTCTGGATCCGTATCTCGCTTCTCCTTTTGTTTCTAAGGCGATTATGACCGAGGCCTTTGCTGTTTTTTTCCTGATTGTTTCACTTTTCAACCTGGGAATTTACATAAGGGAAAAAACGCCCCCCAATCTCTACTGGGGTTCGTTTTTTCTTGCTTTGACTGCTTTAATCAAACCCCAATTTTTTATTTTCGGCTTTTTTATCTTTTTGGCTGTTTTTCTTGCCGGCGAGCATAGAAACTTTCGGCAATTCGCGGCTTCCGGATTGATCTTTTTTACGCTGCTCTCGCCATGGCTTTATTACAATTTTTTTACTTTGAAAGTTTTTCAATTTTCGTCCAACCCATACGCGGCTTTCTATCAAAGCGTGGGCTTTTTTCAAGAGTTTCTAAAGGGCGGGCATGGCCCGGAATATAATGATTATACGTGGGATCGGGCTAGACAGCGTTTCGGAGTCCGTTATGACGCGCAGCTTTTTGAACCGCATCGAGCTAAAGAATTGGCTGATTTGGGTTTCAAATTCATAATAGAAAGGCCTTTTTCATTTGCTTTTTACCACATTACGCGCATACCCCGGCTTTTTTGGCACGACAATACGATAGGAAGTATTGCTCGAAGTTTTGGCATTCGGAGCGTTGTGCTCGGCCCGCGTACGGATATTGACATCATTAAAGATATTTTTAATGGAAAATTTTATTCGGCTTGGAGCGAATTTCGGAGTCATCCGATTTGGCTCGTTTCCATTTTTTTGAAACTGACGATTTTATCGCTGAGTTTGCTGGCTTTTTTAAATTTTTTCTTAAGGTGGAAACTTGGCGCCGGATTCTTAAAAATTTCTTTATTTTTTCTTCTTTTTATCTTTTTATACGCGGTCATGGTTTCCCCTCTGGGACAACAAAGGTACCGTGTCCCCATTTATCCGCTTATTTTAATCCTTGCTTTTGACGGCATTCGGTTAATTTATCTAAGATTTCATAAAAATATCCGCTCCGCATTCTTGTTGACATGACCGGAATATAATTGCTATAAAGGGTATAAACAACATATATGATTCTTTCTATTATCATCCCGTGTTTTAATGAGGAGAATACGGTTTCGGAGGCGCTGAAAAAAGTAGAAACTCTGCAATTGGATAATTTAGGAATCCAAAAAGAATTTATCGCGGTAGATGATGGTTCAAGCGATCGCACATGGGATATACTTTCCGGTCTTCAAAAAGAATACCGGATAAAACTCATCAGGCATGAAAAAAATATGGGGAAAGGTTTCGCGATCCGTTCCGGTTTGGCCGTCGCTATGGGTGATATCGTCATTATTCAGGATGCGGACCTGGAGTATTCTCCGCTTGATTATCCGACTATTCTCAAACCTTTCATTGAAAAAAAGGCGGAAGTTGTCTACGGCTCCCGTTTTCTTAAAAATAAATATCCCGCAAACATGAAATTAGCGTACTACTTTGCCAATAAATTGCTCACTTCACTGGCTAATGTCTTATATAACATACGTATTACCGATGAAGCGACTTGCTATAAGGCCTTTAAAAAAGATGTTTTGGAGAAATTAAATCTTGAGTGCAGGGGATTTGAATTTTGTCCCGAAGTAACAGCGAAACTTTCTTTGAAAAAGATTGAAATTGTTGAAGTTCCCATCCAGTATCAAGCAAGAAGGGTTGAGGAAGGAAAGAAGATATCCTTAAAAGACGGTTTTAAAGCCATACTGACGCTTTTGAAATATCGATTTAGGAAGTTTTAAATGTATGGATTTTCAAGAAAAAAAAGCGGAAATAATAACCAAATATTTAATAGGCAGAGCGCCGACCCGGATGAATAAAGATCTTTTCAATCAGGCGCTAAAAAAGTTAAATGTGACGGCTGGCCGGAACGATCGGCAAATCTGGGACCTTGTTTTGAACCATCCTTTTTTGTTGCCGTATATCGACGCGGGGTTTGCTCTTATTGAGCCGAAAAATACGATCCGGCAAAAATTATATATTATGTTCGCCGTTCTTGAAACAGACCCTTTATATTCCGACCTTTTTATATATAAAAAGCGCGGTTTTTGGATTGTAAGCGTTTTTTGGTTTGGCCTGCGGGCTTTGTTTCGGGCAATCGCGGGTTTTTTCATAGTGGCATTGATGCGGCGCTCGGAGCAATTAAAAAGTTGATGAAGACCTATCACGATTTTATTGTTATCGGTTCCGGCCCCAGCGGAGCGATGGCGGCTCAAAGTTTGGTGGAGGCCGGCGCTGATGTCGGCATGATTGATGTCGGCTTTTACGACAAATCTTATGACGGTAAGATACCCGAAACCGATTTTGTATCAGCGCGCAAATCGGATTTAACTCAGCATGAATATTTTTTAGGCAGGAATTTTGAGGGGATATCTTTCGGAAAAATAAAAACCGGACCCCAGCTTACTCCGCCGCGGCATTTCGTCTCCCGGGGAACAGAAACTTGGCTCCCCGTCGTATCGGATAATTTCCATCCCATGGAATCGCTGGCTTACGGGGGACTCGGCGGAGCTTGGGGTCTGGCTTGTTTTGTTTATTCCAAGCCGGAAATAAAAGCAACGGGTCTTAATGAAAAGTTTCTTTTTGACGCTTACCGCGTTATCGCCGACAGGATTGGAATTTCCGGAGCGCGCGACGATGGGCTGCCCTATTGTCTTCAAGGACTGGAAAACATCCAGAATGCGCCGCGCCTCGAGCCCGCTTTAAACGGAATTTATTCCTGCTATCAAAAAAAACGGCTTTTGTTAAACAACGATGGAATCTTTATCGGCAGAACTCCGCTGGCTATATTAACGACTGATTTGAAAGAACGAAAATCCACCGGATATACCGACATGGATTTCTGGGCCAATCACGGAAATTCCGCGTACCGTCCGGCCATTACGCTGGATAATTTAAGAAAGCAACCTAATTTTTCTTACTACAAAGATCGTTTAGCCATGCGGTTTTTAGACCAAGATGAAGGCGTTGAAATTACGGTCAGAAGAGTTGACGAGACGAAAGACGAAAAATTTTATTGCAAGAAATTAATATTAGCCGCCGGAGCGTTGGGCAGCGCGCGCATTGTTTTACGGTCTCTCGGTCATATTCAAAATAAACTCCCCATCCTTAGCGGCGGTTATTATTATTATGCCTGTTTTCAGCCAAGGATGTTCGGGAAAGAGGCGGAGACCAAAAAAATAAGCTATAGCCCGCTGTCTCTTTTTTACGATAAGGATAAAAATGGATTTGATATTACCACCGTTATGTTTTACACATATTCTTCATTGATGTTATTCCGATTGGCCAATGAATTGCCTTTTGATTTTTCCGACACGCTGCGTCTTCTTAAACTTGGTTACCCCAGTTTGGTAATAGCCGGACTGCATCATTTCGATAAGGGTTCTCCGGACAGATATATTCAATTGATAAAAGACGAATCCAGTCCGACGGGAGATAAATTATTTGTTCATTACGAACTATCCGATAGCGAGATGCTGGAAAATATGGAGCGCGAAAAGGTTATAAAAAGAGCCCTGCGCCGGCTGGGGTGCTATCCGGTTAAGCGAATAGATCCCGGCTACGGATCAAGCATCCATTACGGAGGAACTTTGCCGTTTGATGACGCCGGCAAGCCGCTCACTTTATCCGCGGACGGAAAATTGAACGGCGCGCAGAATGTTTATGTCGCCGACGGGTCGGGTTTCCGGTATATGCCCGCGAAAGGCCCGACTTTGACGTTAATGGCAAATGCCCATATTGTTTCGCATAGTGCTTTGAGGTCTTTTGGCCATGGATAAAAAACCAACCATTATAATAACCGGAAGCAGCGGCTTTATCGGCTCCAATTTAGTCGCCTATTTTGCGGGACTGGGTTTTAATATCCGGGCATTTCAAAGAAAAGCCGGCGCCGGCAATAATCCTCTTGTGTCGTATTTTCATTTTGAGCTTTCCGACATAAAAGACGAGCAATTCCGCGGCGCCGATTATTTGGTGCACTGCGCCTATCAGATTTTAATCGGCAAAAATCGCGGATCCAATGTCAATATGGAAGGCACGAAAAAAATCATAGCTATATGCAGGAAATACGGGATAAAAATCATATTTCTTTCAACCTTGTCCGCCCATCCAGAAGCGGAGTCAAATTACGGGCGGCAAAAATTGGCAATGGAAAGCTTGTTTGACCTCCAAAAAGACCTTGTGTTAAAACCGGGTCTTGTTTTAGGCAGAGACGGAGGCGTATTCGGAAAAATTGTCTCTATATTGAAAAAGGCAAGAATAATTCCGCTTGTGGGGGGAGGAAAGCAGCAAATACAGGTAATCGCCGCGGATGATTTATGCCGAATTATAGAATTGGGGATAAATAAGAATATCAGCGGTAAATTCATGGCGGCAAACCCGGAAATAATTTCCATGAAAGAACTTTATATTGAGATAGCGAAAAGGATGAATAAAAAAATATTTTTTATTCCCCTCCCCGTTTCTTTTGTTTATTTTATTTTGCGGTTTATGGAGGCGCTGGGAATACGCCTTCCGATAACTTCCGAAAATACGCTCGGCCTTAAAAAACTGAAAACGTTTGATACCGCCGCCGACTTGAAGCGGTTGGGGGTGGCCGTGAAAAATTATCGCTCGGCGCTTAACGAATTGAAAATATTTAGATAAGGATTTGGCGTTACCGCGTAATGGCGGGGAAGTCGGTATTTTTCAGCTCGGCTTTTAGCATAATTTTTACCACGTCTTTGAACTTTGTTTTCGGCTCCCAACCGAGAACGCGTTTGGCTTTGGAGTAGTCGCCGCAAAGGTGGCTGACTTCATTCGGTCTCATAAACGCCGGATCAATTTTTACTATGCGTTCCGGATCGAGCCCCGCAAGTTTACAGCACTCGTTTAAAAATTCCCGGACTGAATGCGTCTCGCCGGTGGCAATCACAAAATCGTCCGGCTTCGGCTGCTGGAGCATCAGCCACATGCTTTGTATGTATTCCGGCGCGTAGCCCCAGTCCCGGCAAGCGTCCAGATTTCCGAGAAGTATGAATTTTTCTTTTCCGGAAAGTATGTCGCGTATGCCCAAAGTTATTTTTCTGGTTACAAACGATTCGCCCCTGCGCTCCGACTCATGGTTAAAAAGAATGCCGTTTGAGACAAACATGCCGTATGATTCGCGATAAATCCGCGCTATTTCGTATCCATAAAGTTTGGCGACTCCGTAGGGGCTTTTTGGCCTGAAGGGCGTCAGTTCGTTTTGCGGCGCTTCAGAAGGGTCTCCTGAAAAAAGTTCCGAAGTTGAGGCCTGATAGATTCTGGACTTAAGCCCCAGGGCCCTCACGGCTTCCAGCAGGTTTAAGACCCCGATGCCGGTTGTGTGCGCCGTGTAAAGGGGCGTGTCAAACGATATGCGGACGTGCGATTGGGCGGCCAGATTGTAAATTTCGTCTGGCCGCACTTCGGCCAGAATGTTGGTTAAAGAAACCGAATCGGTCATATCCCCGTAGTGGAGAAACACATCGGTGTTATGGGGGTAATTAAAAAAGTGTTCAATGCGCGAACGGTTAAAAAGCGAAGTGCGCCTGACCAAGCCGTGCACTATGTATCCTTTAGTAAGCAAAAATTCGGCCAAGTAAGAGCCGTCTTGTCCCGTAATGCCGGTGATAAATGCCACGCGTTTTTTATTATCCATGATTTTTTGCGAAAAAATCGTTAATGCGCCTGCAAACCGTTATAACATCTTCATCGGACATTGTGAAGGCGGACGGCAGCCAAATTGACTGGTAAGCCATACGGGTGCTTTGCGGAAAATCAGAATCAGATCCGGCTTTATAAATTTTTTGGCGATGTACGGGATGCCAGAATTTCCGACAGACGATATTATTGGCGTGCAGATAATCGTGCAGGCCGTCCCGCTTTAAGGTCCAGCCGTCAATCCATAAAGGGAGTTCTCCGCCTTCAATATCAAAAGGAAAAAGATTAACGGTTCCCGGAGCCAGGTTCTCCAAATATAATTTTCTGGTCCTTCTGATGCGGTCCGCGCGGAAATTTAAATGTTCAAGCTGCGCTAACGCGATGGCCGCTTGGACATTCGTAAATTTCAAATTGTAGCCGATGGATTCAAAAACATCATCGCCTCCGGTGCCCGCTTCGGTTTTCCCCTGATTTTTGAGCATTTTTAAGCGAAAATAAATTTCGTCGTCATTGGTTGTGACGAATCCTCCCTGCCCCGAAGTTATGAGTTTATAGGGATGAAGCGAAAAAGCGCCGGCCGTTCCCCATGTTCCCAAGTATTTTCCCTTGTGTTTTGAAAAAAAGGCCTCCGCGGCGTCTTCAATGACCGCGAGATTATAACGCGAAGCCAGAGCCATAAACGCTTCCATATCGGAAGCGCGCCCGGTAACGTGAACCGGCATAATGGCCCGGGTGCGCTTTGTAATGGCTTTCTCCGCGGCTTTCGGGTCTAATGTCAGATTTTCGGGGTTAATATCGGCAAAAACTGGCGTAGCGCCCGCGAGCTGGGCGGCGTTAGCGGTGGCTATCCAAGTCAGGTCGGGAATTATAACTTCGTCTCCCTGCCCGATTCCCGCCGCTTTTAAGGCGGCAAAAAGGCCCATAGTGCAGCTTGGGACGGCAACCGCGTATTTGCATCCGAGTGTCTCGGATACGGCCTTTTCAAATTCAGCCGTAACTTTGCCCTCGTTAATAAAATTGCTTTTAAGAACTTCGGTAACTCTGCGTATATCTTCTTCGCCTATTTGCGGTTCCCACCACGGAATTTTTTTATTTTCAGACATACTATATGGTTTTAACTATGCGGGGCTTGGGCAGGGGCATTATAAATTTTCCTTTATAGCCGGCCAGTCGGGTTTTTTTCATAAGTTCTTTTCCGATATGCCATGAAAGGACAAGGGCGTATTCGGGCTGCTCTTCTATGAGTTTTTTTTCATCAACTATCGGCAGGTGAGTGCCGGGAGCAAAAAGCCCGATTTTCGGAGAAGTATTTTTTTCGCAAAGATAATCCAGAATGTGATGGTCTATTTTATTAAAGCCGAGCAGGGTATTGGATCGTCCCGGCGCCCCCAATCCCGCTATACGCGCGCCTTCTTTTTTACACTTAATCAGCAATTCCAAAAGGCCGTATTTTGCCTGTACTGTTTTTTGCCCGAATTTTTGAAGGGTTTTAAAATTATAAACGCCCGCTCTTTTTTCCTGGGCTATGATTTTATTTACCCGAGAACTTGCCTGTTTTTCTCCTTTCATGGCGTATACCCTGATGGATCCTCCGGCGGCGGATATTCTTTCGGCATCCACCAAACTAAATCCTGAAAGAGAAAAAAGTTTTTGCATGGGCTTTAGCGTGTAGTATCTTAAATGTTCGTCATAAATGGTGTCCACTTCAAGTTTTTTGATTATGTCCGTGATGTATTGCGACTCCGTGATAAAAACCCCGTCTTTTTCCAAGAGCGCTGAAACGCCCCTCATAAAATCACGGAGGTGGTTTATGTGCGCGAAAACATTCGCTGCCGCAATTATTTTCGCCCTACCGTACCGACGCGCTATTTTTTTGGCGACTTTTTCACTAAAAAATTCCTGAATGGTCGGTATGCCGGCTCGCCTCGCGAATTTCGCGACATTGGTCGGTTCAATTCCCAAGACCCTGACGCCTTTTTCTTTAAACCCCTGAAGCAGGGTTCCGTCATTTGAACCGATGTCAATCACCAAATCCTTTGAATTTAGATCGTATTTTTTTACGGTCATTTCCGCCAGGGACCGGAAATTTTTCACAAGCATATTTGTTGTTCCGCTATGGTAGGGGTAGTCGGGAAAGAAAACCACTTTCGGGTCAATGGCGTAACCGAGCTGGATAAGATGGCATTTAGGGCAGTAATTCAAGTCCAGCGGATATTTTGTTTCCGGTTCATTATTCGTTTTTGGCGTAAGGTGGCCGTGGACGCGCGCCTGGTGCCCCAATGAAAGGATTGTTTTCAGGTTTCTCGCGGAGCAGATCTGGCATTCCGTGATCGGGCCGATATTCGGTTTTTTATTTTTAAAACCTCCCATTTGATTTATTAAACATTAAATATTATAAATAATTAAACTATGAAAATTTATTTTGTTACCTCAAAGCTCAATTTTGAGCGCGCCGGCGGCTCGGTGGCCGATCTTGATTTAAGGGCGCGGGCTTTTCTGGATTTGGGCTCCGACGTTAATGTCATCACTGTTTTTTCAGGCGCGAATCATTATTCCAACTTACCTTATAATACGATTGAAAAAGACATAAAGTCAAGGCGGCTTTTTGGCATTCAGAAGGGCGTTTTTAAGGTTTTAAGGGCTTATTCGGGCGAAGCCGATATTTTTTACATAGACGGCCAGTATTTTTACGCGGGCTCCGTTTATCGTAAATTCGGAGGCAGAGTTCCGGTTGTGGCCTGCTTTAACCGCGAACTGCTCTCATGGCCTCAAAATACATCCGCTTTTTCGGAATTTAAAATGGAAAAGGGTGCGTATTTGCGCGTTTTAAAAAAGAAACTCCGGTGGATTATCGAAAAATATATCGGCATGCCGTTTGCGGATGGTCTGGATTTAATGACTTTTACCAACCCGTTTTTAAAAAAGGCCTATTCCGATTTTGGTTTGAAAACAAAAGACAAAAGTTTGATTGTGGGCGATTGTTTCGATTATAAAAAAATGATGCGCGATTTAAATATCGCTGAAAATTCATATCAAGAGAGAAATAAAAAAGGCGGCGTTATAAATTTATTTTACTCGGGCCGGATGGTTCCCGGAAAAGGGTTTGAACTGCTTTTGTCGGCGTTTTCCAAAGTGAAGAATAAAAGTGATTTTAAACTGATTCTGGGTGGAACCGGACCCGAGGAAGAAAAATTAAAAAAGATGGTTCGCGATTTGGATTTAGAGAAATATGTTTTTATGCCCGGATGGGTGGAAAAAGAAAAGGTCTACGATTTTTATAAAAATGCCGATATTTTTATTCAGCCGAAATGGCGAGGAGATATGACTTCCATTTCTTTACTTGAAGCAATGACTTTCGGCCTGCCGTCAATTCTTCCGGGGGGAGGAGGACTTGAATGGGTGTCGCAAAAAAGCGCGGTATATTTCAAAGACAATGATGACGAAAGTTTCGCCCGCCGTATTGAAGAACTCGGCTCAAATCACGAATTAAGGAGCGAGTTGTCGCGTAATTGCTATTTGCGCCTTGCGGATGACGACCATAATTACCGCAAGCAGATTTTAAGAATTAACGAAAAGCTTTTAAATCTTCCCACAAGTCAGACTTGTGGACCACCACAAGTCTGACTTGTGTATGTATAGAATAATGTTACATATGTAAATATGAGAGTAGAACCATTTTCGGTTGGTTCGGTTGTGCATGTTGTAAAACGCGGTGCGCGCGGAATGGAAATTGTACGCGATAAAGCCGATCATTGGCGTTATGTCAAAACGCTTTATCTTCTTAATGATGATTTTCAAAATCGCAATTGGACAAAAGATGAACAAGATTTGCCACTTTTTTCGCGGTCGGAACATTGGCCAGAGCGTGATCCTCTGGCGGCGGTATTGGCGTGGACACTAATGCCAAATCATTTTCATTTGTTGCTTTACGAAATTCATGAGGGAGGAATTTCTAAGTTTTTACAACGTTTATGCGGGAGCATGACCCTGTCTTTTAATGAAAAATACAATGAAAAAGGAAGCATTTTTCAGGGTTCCTATAAAAGTCGTACTATACATGATGACGCAGATCTAAACTATATTCTGGCTTATATTGTTGTGAAAAACGTATTTGAGCTTTATCCCGGCGGTTTCGCAAAAGCTGTCAAAGAATTTAACAAAGCATGGGAATGGGCGAAAACTTACTCATTTTCCAGTTTTCAAACAGCGGCATTTGGTAAATTGTCGCCAATTATTGACGCAAAAGTATTCGCAGATCTTGGTTTGCCAGACGCCGATTTCAAACAAGCCGCGCGCGACATGTTGATATCGCACGCGGAAAAGAGAGAAGACGTAGCGCAGTTTCTTTTAGAAGATTGGTAAACCACAAGTCAGACTTGTGTATGATGGGTTGATGGGCTTTACTTTACATAATTATTAAAATGTGCTAGGTTGCGATTTAGGCTCCTTGAAATCAGTGAGGAGGTAGTTAACCCGAGGGGGAAGGAGGTTTCAGCATGACGAGTAGAGAAAGAAAGCGCTTCGTTTTGATGCAGCACGAACACAAGGAGTACGCTATAGTTGCCAGGGTTTTATCTTATAATAAAACAACAAAATTATTGAAATTGGAGTGGCCGTTTTCAAGGATGTATCCGGATGATTGTGTTGCGACGCCAAGGGGGGTTAAAGATGCTGTTGTTTATCGGACAAGAACCGAACAGATTCGGTTTTATGAAACGAGACAGAAAGCCTTATCGGCATTTAGAGGTATAAAACGTCGCTACCAGCAGACACTTCCCCGGGCATTAATGGCTCACGCAAGAGCGTGTGCGGATTGGGATAGGGATTTCGGCGATCGTCCAATAGTAAAATCGGCTCCGGGGGCCATTGACGCGTATCCTTCGAGTGACCCACATGAAAAAATTTCGCTCCCACCGATTCCTAGTTGAAGAGGGTCTTTATTGGTTTTTTTATTGATGGCGGCAGGGAAGCTAGGGCTAAATAGATTTTATGGTTTGAGTAAGATAGGGCGCTTTTGATTTCGGCGGCCCTATTTTTTATTTTGTCTAAAAGCGACAATTTTTCTAATTTTTGTATCGCGGTTATCGTGCCTTGGATTTTCAACACTTTGAAATTTTTAGAGCCAAAAATAAAATCATTCATAAATTTGCGGGGCGCTTCGCATCCGTGAAGCGGAATTCCTTCCAAGATTCCGGAAACCGACGGCACGGTGTTATGGAGCGCGTAGATGCCGCCGTCAATTAAATATTTTGACCACTGGAAAAAATCTTTTTTTGTGTTTTCATAGTCGTGATAATTCGCGTCCACGAATATAAGGCCCGCCAGCTTGTCCCATGTTTTTGCGGCTTCAAAAGAGGTGGAAACAATCGGTTCAACTATATTCTCAAGCCCCGCGTTTTTAATATTTTTCTTGAATTCTTCAAATGTGTTTTCTTTTTCAAATCCCTTTTGGTCCGGACTCCCGCTATGCGGGTCAACGGCGTAGACCTTGACGCCCCGTCCGTTTTTTGAACCAAGCCCGAGGCAGATTGTTGATTTGCCCTTCCACGAGCCGAGTTCCACTATTACGCCATTTCCGCAATTTCTTGCCGCTTCATAAAGAAATACGGCTTCTTTTGTTGAGACGCATCCTTGTATGCCTGATATTTTTTGCGTTAAATCCGGATATTCCCGTTCCATATAGTTATAAACGCGCCGATTCGGGAGTTAAATTTAGTTTCTTTGCCAGATAATCAACGAGAGGCGCCACCTCTTCTTGTTTTTTTTGCTGGTTGGCTCCTCCTTCAATGTCCCAAATTTGAACTAAATCCAAATCAAAGCTTTCTCTGAAAATCGCGGCGATAAGATTTATAAGCGCCGGGTCGTCATGATGAAAATTTTCAAGCTGTTCCTTGACTATATAAGGTAAATCGCTGATGGAAACGCATTTTTTCACCATTGGCAGGGCGTTGTAAAACACATTGCCGAAAGTTATTACTGGTTTTTTCAATAAAATACCCTCCCAGCCGGCAGTGCCGTTGATGGTGATTATAAGTTTCGCGTTTTTGGTTAACGGAAAGCTTTCTAAAGACGGGTCTATAAGTTTGACATTCGGTATCTTTTTTAATTCTTTATAGAAATTTCGCGTCCTATAGCCGAACATTGCCGGATGTTCTTTGATATATAGTTTATGGGTTATCGGTAGCGAGCGCGCGATTTGTTTTGTCAGCCAGAGCTGGTCGGTGTAGAAGGGGGCAAAAAGCGAAATAGACATTTCCGGCTCAAGGTGCAGAGGAAAGAAGGCGAACTCCTCGTTTAAATCGGGGGCGTCGTATAAATCGTTAAAACCGACGAGCACCCTGAATTTTCTTTTAATTCTGTCAATGAAATGATGCCACGGTTTTATCGCGTTGAAATCGTCTTTATGCGGATTTTTGAGGTAGTCGTAAACTATTTTAAAATTCCATTTGATGGATTGAACAATATTTTCCGGCCGCAAGAATTTAAATTGCTTCCTTCTGCCGATCGGCCGATATTTGGGCAAATCGGTCGGAGAGTGGGGGCGGGGTTTGGATCTGAAGTCCTCTAAAAATTTCTCCGCCATTTTTATTTCTTCCGAAGTGCTTACGGCATTTTTTTGAAGGGTTAAAAAAGCGTCATTGATGTAATTTAAATCTTCGTAGTTTTGGGTGAGCGAATATCTGTTTCCCACGCGCGCGGTTTGTATAAGTAGGGTTTTTATGCCCATTTTTTTGGCCACATGGTACATAAGCATAGTCGCGATGTCGCCGACCACCGAAAAAATTATAAAATCAGGTTTTTGCCTTTCTAAAAAATCAATCATAGACCTGGCTTTTACCTGCACTATTTTCATCATTTCTTCGTGGGAATATTTGGGGGAATCATACGGGTATTCTCTTACCAGTTGTCCGTGACGCGCCACCCGGTCTATTTCTATATAGGGCCAAAGATTCGGTATGCCGTATTTTTTTTCAAGCAAACGCAAATAATCGGGGTCAAGCGGCTCGCTTTTATATTGGTTATGTATATCCTCGTCTAAAATCAATTCAGAGTAGTTTATGTCTTTTTGCGTTTTTAAAAAATTCAAACTGTCTCTTAAATATACATAGCCGCAAAAATCCCGAACGCCGTATTTTTCTTGAAGCATAACGGCGATAGCGTGGCCGACATAAGCAAACCTACGTTGTAATAAAATACAGGCCTTTGCCATTTAATTATTTATTTTAAGCAAGCTTTCAATGCGTTTATTTAGCGCAATGGCGCTTTGCTCCATTAGTTTAGGATAGCGAAATTCAACGATGTTTTCTCCGGGAGGGACCAAAATCGCCTGATAAAGATAATTGGCGGTATAAATCGGGGTCTTTTGCCCGTTAATCGTCGCTTGCCAAAAGTCGGGAAAACGGCTTTCAGAAAATACCAAAAAGCGGTAATTTTCCGTTTTTGTTTTTAAACGTAAGGCGCCCGCGGTATAAAGTTCCAATTCTATTTTGTCGTTCGGATTTGATTTAGTCAGGAGCGCCGGATCGCCCGAGGTCTGCGTTTCAAGGAGGGTTATAGATGAAAGATTTTCTACGCCGTCAAGCGTCTTTAGAGGGTCCTCCTTGCCGCCATCCGCCCACAAAATTTTATCGGCAAAATGCCATCTCGGCATAAAATAAGGGTTTTTATAAATATAAATCGGAACTATACCCCTGATGTAATTCGTAAAAATCGGCTTCATCCCCGTTTTTAATTCAAAAAACGACAGAATGTATTTTACGTTTAACGCCCCCAAAAGCCGCATATTTTTTTCTTTTGAAAAATCCTCCACGAATTTTTCAAAAGGCGTAGTAGCCGTAAAGCGGTTTTGGTAGTTTAAGTCCTGGCGCCTGACTAAAAAATAAACATCCATAAGGCGCTGGAGCGAGAGCGTTTGATGGTTTTGAAAAGTGTCAAAATTGAAAAATACATGGGCGTTATCATCCATCATTTCTTTAAATAAATCGTAATTGGCTTCTCCAAAAGCGAATTTACTGCCGTATTTTTCGGAAATTTCAGCGACATATTGTTCCGGCACATAAAGAAAAATTCTATATGGCACCAGATCTTTTGACGGGCCGCTAAGCGGCAATTTGTTTGAAGCGTAGGCCTCGATTGAGTGCAGAAATTTTGCCGTTTCGGGTTCATTTCTAAGATAAGATATGGGGGGCCCCTTTAGAAATCCGTACCAAGGAAGAACGCTTCCGGCAAAAGCCACCAGAATCGCAAAGGCCTTCCACCTTTGGAGGTTTATTTCGCCATACTTCCTGCCGAGGGTGAAATAAAGCAGAGTCATAAACCACAAAACGGTCATAAGAATAATCCACTTGTTTTTTAAAGAGAAATTGTAGGTTAAACTTTCGGCTATTTCTTTTACCGTCCTTTCGTAATAGGCCGCCGGCCGGACAAAAACCCGACCGCTTGCGTTCTGGTAGTGAGCCACGCCGTAAGAGGTAATCGTTGATTGGATTTTGCGGTCAAAAATGGCGATAGTTCCGGCGCCGATTAAAGCTACGGCAAAAAATATCCACAAAACCGCAATCGCGCGTTTAGAAAATTTACGCCGGAAAAAATCTCCAATGTTGTCAAAACCGTAGCCGGCCAGCATTGCCAGCGAAAAAACAATGACAAACGACCATTTCCAGTATCCTCCAAACCACTTCAGCACCGGAATCTGATGAAACAGCCAGAACAGAGGCGAGTTGTTCACGGTCATAAAAATGGCGCCGGCGGACAATCCCATAAAAAATAACAGGTTTTTATTTTCCTTGAGATTTTTTATAAAAAAGGCCGAGAGCGCCAACAGAAACGGCAAAGTGCCAAAAAACAAAAAATAGGGATGATTGCCTAAAGAGAAAAACGGCAAGAGGTCGCCGTAAAGAACGGAAATGCGGGGATTTAGCATATGAAGAAGATGAGAGAGAGTCGTCGGCATGTATTTGCCCGCCTCTCCCGTTCCCCCGGCTCTTTCGGAGTAAGAAACAAAATGCAAAATTGATAAAAACCACGGAGATAAAATCAGCATACTCAAGGGAATGGCGCCGAAAAAAAGCAGGGGATAATAAAAACTGAAATTTTCCGACTTCCTGTTTTTGAATATTAAATATACCGCAAAAAATCCCACGGCAGTTAAGGCGTAAACAATCATTTCAGACCATCCCCCGAACCAGGAATAAGTCATCAGAGCCAGCCACGCCCAGAACCATTTTGTCCGGCCTTCAAAAATTTTAAGACAGCATAAAAAAGAAAGCGGCAGAAAAGGCATTAAGGCGGCAATCGTGGTTACCACCGAGAAGTGAACAATAACGCCGCTAAAAGCGTATGAAATCGCGCTGATAAGGCCTGCCGTCCTGCTTAATTTCAGCGCTCTCGCCAGCGCGTAAAAACTCAAGCCGTTTATGACGAAAAGAAAAATAATCGCCAAATTGTTGGCTAAAAACGGAGGAATGAATTTTAGCGCCAAAAGAAAAAAGGGATTAAGAAAGCCGTCCAAAGTAAGGTTTATGGGGTACCCCGAATTATAGGCCGGCCACCAGTTCGGCAGCATATTAAGGATATTTATGAAAAAACTCGTAGCCGTGAAATATATGTAGTGGTATAGGCCTATGTTTCCTATCGGCGGCAAGTTTTTTCCGGTAATTTCCGGCCAAAATAAAATCACAAATCCCGCAAGCATGACCAGAGCCGCGAATAACCCGTACTGCCAACGTTTTAGTTCTTCAATTTTTACCATGCCCAAAATAATATCATATTGACCGCCGTCCATCAATATCGTATTATAAAAAATATTTTATGATTATCCTGGGAATAAATGAGGACCATAACGCGACAGCCGCGCTGATAAAAGACGGCGAAGTTTTATACGCCTCTTCCGAAGAGCGGATTGAGAGGTCCAAAAACGAAGTTGGCTATCCCTTCAAAAGCGTGGAAGAGGCCTTTCGTCTTACGGGCGTAAAGCCGGAAGAGGTGGATTTTGTCGCCTATACCTGCCAGATTACGGACCCCGCGCAGTTAAAAATAAAAAGAATCACCAGATTTCGCGTTTCAGATTACCTTCGCGAAATGAATGAATACTGGAAGCCGGTTTTACTTGAAAATAAAGAATCGTCTTTTTGGGAAAACGTGATGCAGGAAAAGCGTTTTAATTTTCCCGAAAAAGAATATTACGATTTCGGCTTTATGAAAACCGAGCCGAAAGAAAAATGGAGCGAGGCATTTAATAAGGAAAGAATCAAAGTTGCCGTCAAGCAATTGGGCATTGATCCAGGAAAGGTTATATTCGTCAATCATCATTTGGCTCACGCCGGTTACGCTTATTACGCCTCGCCCTTGGAGCGCTCAAAAAGAATCGGCGTAATTACGGCCGACGGCTGGGGCGACGGCGAAAACGCCTCTATTTATGTCGCCGAAAACGGGAAACTTGAAAAAATTCATGGAAGCGCCATGTGCAATCTGGCAAGAATCTATCGCTATATTACTTTACTTCTCGGAATGAGGCCTTTTGAGCACGAATATAAAGTTATGGGTTTAGCGCCCTACGCCAAGGACTATGTTTTAAAGCCGGCCTACGATGTCTTTAAGGAAACCCTGGTCGCCGACGGCCTGGATTTTAAATGGAATAAAAAGCCGTCGGACATGTATTTTTATTTCAAAGACAAGCTGGAAGGCGTCCGTTTTGACGGCATTGCCGGCGGCCTCCAGAAATGGGTGGAAGAGGTTTTAGCCGTCTGGGCGAAAAATGTTTTAAACCATCTGCGGGTTGACTCGCTTGTTTTTAGCGGAGGGCTCGCTATGAATGTTAAGGCCAATAAGACGCTTGCCGAAATTGACGGATTGAATTATTTTTTTGTGCCGGCATCGGGCGGGGATGAATCAACGGCGATAGGGGCGGCATTCGCGCTTTTTGCGGAAAAGGGGATTGCTCCAAAAACGCCAACCAATGTTTATCTGGGCTACGCTATAACCGATGACGAAATAAAAAAACTTATCGCGAAATATGATATTGCCGGTTACGAGATAGTTTACGAAGCGTCAAATAAGCAAATCGCGGACCTGCTCGCTAAAAACAAAATTGTGGCAAGATGCGCGGGGAGGGGCGAGTTTGGGGCGAGAGCTCTGGGCAATCGTTCCATTCTTTGCCATCCATCCAATTTTGACAACATCCGTTTAATCAACGACAAAATAAAATACCGTGATTTCTGGATGCCTTTTACGCCTTCAATTCTTGATTATCGCGCGAATGATTACCTGGTTAATCCCAAAAATTTAAAGTCGCCCTTTATGACAATGGCTTTTGATACTACGCTTTTAGGGCAAGAACACCTGAAAGCCGCGATTCATCCGGCTGATTTTACGGCGCGTCCCCAGATTTTGGAAGAAGAGTCCAACCCCGAATATTACGCCTTGATTCAGGAATTTGAAAAACAGACCGGTGTGGGAGCGCTCTTAAACACCTCGTTTAATCTGCACGGCGAGCCGATTGTCAGGAACGCCGAAGACGCCTGGCACACTTTTATTGAATCCGACTTGGATGCCTTACTGCTTAATAGAACTCTTATTATCAAAAAATAAACGTAAGGCAAGCCAATGGACAAAAACATACGCGTCATTGCCCGACTGGATATTAAGGGCCCCAATGTGGTTAAGGGCGTCCAGTTTGAATGTTTGCGCGTGATGGGCAGGCCGGAAGACATAGCCGAGGAATATTATTTGCAGGGCGCTGATGAATTGATTTATTTAGATACCGTCGCCAGTTTATACGGCCGTAAGAATCTTTTAAATATTGTGGAGCGCGCGACCGAAAAAATATTTATTCCTTTTACCGCCGGCGGCGGAGTTCGTACGATTGAAGACATAGAAAATTTATTGCGAGCCGGAGCCGACAAGGTGGCCGTAAACACGGCCGCCACCAAAAATCCGCGATTGATTAAGGAGGCCTCGGAGCGTTTCGGGTCGCAGTGCGTCGTGCTTTCAATTGAAGCCAAAAAAATATCGCCGGGCAAATGGGAGGCCTACACCGATAACGGCCGGCAAACAACCGGCCTGAATGCCGTTTCGTGGGCCAAAAGAGGCGAAGAATTGGGCGCGGGCGAGATTTTATTGACCTCGGTTGATATGGAAGGCGCTAAAAACGGGCTTGATCTGGAGCTTGTAAAAGAAGTGTCTGGAGCCGTTTCAATTCCGGTCATTGCTTCGGGCGGCGCGGCTAAACCGGAGGATTTTGTTGATTGTTTCAAGACGACTGACGCCGACGCGGTGGCCGCGGCCTCCATTTTTCACTATAAAGAAGCGGATATTGATGATGTCAAAACCGCGCTTTTGAAAGCCGGAATTAAGGTGAGGAATGTTTCGGACGCGAAAAAAAAGTCGGGGTCGGCGTCCGCGGCCGGCATCTTTGACTATAATCGATTCACTTTAAGGCAGCTGGGAGACGAAAATTTGGGAATTGACATAGGCAAGGAAAGCCGCGAGGACTTGTTAAAAATCGGCCAAAAGCGCGACATCGGCGTGATTAATTACAAACTTAATAATGTAAAAAGCGTTTTGAAAGCGTTTGAGCGTCTGGGAAAAAGCGTAAAAGTAATTGAAAGTCCTTCGGAATTTAAAAATGTCAAATGTCTGGTTTTGCCCGGAGTCGGAGCGTATGAGCACGGAATGAACGCCCTGAAAAATATGGGTCTTATTGAGCCGCTTGTGGAAGAAGTTAAATCCGGCAAACCGTTTTTAGGGATATGTCTGGGTATGCAGCTTCTTTTTTCGGAAAGCGAAGAGTTCGGCTTGCACAAAGGCCTTGATTTGATTGGCGGCCGGGTCGTATCTTTTAAAAAACCGTCCGAAGTTAATTTAAACAGATATAAACTGCCTCATATAGGATGGAATTATTTGAAAAATCCGAAGCGCCAAAACGCCGGCGGCGATGAAATGGTCTATTTCGTGCACTCTTATTATCCGGAACCGGAAGACCAAAGCGTGGTGGCCGCCGTTTCGGAATACGGAGGCCAAAGATTCTGCTCCGCGGTAAAAAAAGACAATATTTTTGCGACCCAGTTTCATCCGGAGCGAAGCGGACAAGCCGGATTAAAAATTCTGGAAGCGTTTTGCAAAGAGCGTAATTTATGATATAGTTTGGATTGGTCATGAAATATAAATTTCCTAAATTAAACATAGATGAAACAAAATATCGGCAGTATGAATTTAAGACCAAGGACCGGCAGCTGAAGTTACTGCCTCAAAAAATTTTATTTTGCAAAAAATGCGTCATATCCAATCAGCGTCCCAGAACCGAGTTTGACGCCGACGGCATCTGCAACGCCTGCAAATACGCCGAAAAAAAATTCGGCGGAGTAATTGATTGGGCTAAACGGGAAAAAGAATTGGAAGCGCTTCTGGACAAACACCGGTCTAAAAACGGCGGTTTTGACGTCATTGTTCCGGGCAGCGCGGGAAAAGACAGCGCTTTGGTAACGCATCAATTGAAAGCCCGCGGAATGCATCCTTTAGCCGTAACCTGGGCGCCGTTTATTTATACCGATATCGGCTGGCAGAATTATTTTAATTTTATTCAGAGCGGGCTTGACGGAGTGCTCGTTTGGCCGAACGGAATTTTGCATCGCAAACTTGCCCGCGTGGCTTTTGAATTGAAGGGCGATCCGTGGGAGCCGTTCACTTTCGGGCAAAAAGCGCTGGCTTTTCAGATGGCCCATCGCTTTAAAATCCCCCTGATTTTTTACGGCGAAAACGGCGAGATTGAATACGGCGGGTCGTTTAAAAACGAAAACAAACCCTATGAATCGCCCGAGGATTGGGACGAGCTTTATTTTAAAGGAGCCGGAGTGGATGTTTTGCTCGCGGAAGGTTTTAAAATGGGAATTTTTTCGGCTTCCGAGCTTAAAGATAATCAGTTTGATTTTTACCGTCCGCCGGCGCTTGATGAAATTAAAAAACTTGATTTGCAGATGCACTGGTGGTCTTACTATAAACTCTGGGTGCCGCAGGAAAATTTTTACTACGCTTCAAAACACACCGGATTTGAAGCCAACACCGAACGTACCGAAGGCACTTATACCAAGCACTGCAGCATTGACGACCAATTGGACCCGTTCCATTGGCTCTTGGCCTATATTAAATTCGGCTACGGGCGGGCTACCCGCGAGGCCTGCAGTGAAATCAGATGCGGCCACATCACAAGGGAAGAGGCGGTTTCGCTGGTGCATAGATACGACCACGAATTTCCTAAAAAATATTTTCAGAATTTTTTGGATTATCTGGGAATCAGCGAAGAGCATTTCTGGAAAATTATGGATAAATACAGAATGCCCCATGTTTGGAAAAAGGGAGAAGACGATTTATGGCGGTTGAAAAAAGTAGTGTCTAACGGCGGTCCGGCAGGCGAAGATCCCGGCGAAAATCAAACGCCGCTCAAAGGCCTGGTTTAATAGCCATGAAAATTAAGAAAAATAAAACGGTTTTAGCCGTAATTCCCGCCAGAGCCGGTTCAAAAAGAATCCGCAATAAAAACATAAGAAATTTTCTGGGCAAACCGCTGATTGCTTACACGATTTTGCAGGCCAAAAAAATTCCATGGATTGACCGCGTGGTGGTTGATACCGACTCGCCCAAAATCGCCTCCATTTCCAAAAAATACGGCGCCGAAGTTCCGTATTTAAGGCCGAAAAGTTTAGCGGGCGATAAGGCGCAGGTGATTGACGCCATAGTGTTTCTGTTAAAACGTCTAAAAAAAGATGAAAAATATGAGCCGACTCATATTGTAATTTTGCAGACCACCTCGCCCCTTCGCGAAAATAGAGACATTGAGGCCTCGTGGGATTTGATGAAACGAACCGACGCCACGACGGTTTTAACTGTAGCTCCAACCCACCCCCGGCTTTATTGGCTGGATAAAAATAAAAATATCATTTTAGCAAATAAGGTTAAATTCAAGTCGTCCAACATTCAGGATTGGAATGTCGCTTATCTCCTCAACGGCTGTTTTGTCTACATTGTTAAAACATCCGCGCTTCTGAAAGAAAAAACGGTTTTGACCAAAAAAACCAAAGCCGTGGTTTGCGATAAATGGAGGTCGGTGGATTTGGACGCGCCGGAGGACTGGGCGCTGGCCGAAATTTTATACAAAAAGAAAGGGGTTATAAAAAATAGAATTAAGAACTTAAAATAATTTTATGAACATGGGGCTTATCGGTTACGGTTCAATCGGCCAGAGGCACGCGGCCAACATCCGCGAACTTTTCCCGCGCTCAATCCTTAACGTGCTGACCAAAAGAAAGGATGTGAAAAGTTCGGATAAGAATATCCGGTTTTTTTCTTCGGAAAAAAAATTTTACGCCGCCGGCCCGGATATTTTTTTCATAACCAACGAAACTCACAAGCACGCCGCGACGATTTTGCGCTGCCTCCGTCATAATCCCGCGGGCATTTTCGTGGAAAAACCGATATCCCATTCTTTAAAAGACATCGCCAAAATACGAAAAGAAATTAAAAAGCGAAAGCCGGTGTTTTTCGTGGCTTACTGCCTCCAATTTTTTAAGCCGCTCGTATTTTTGAAAAAAATGATCAAGCAAAAAAAAATCAGCGTCATACTTTCCATGCGCGTTTCGGCCGGAAAGGATTTGAGAACTTGGAGAAAGGGGGATTACCGAAAAAGCTATTCCGGCGACTCCAAAAAAGGCGGAGGCGTAACTTTGGATTTAATTCACGAGATAAATTATCCCGCCTGGCTTCTCGGAGAAAAATTGCGGTTCGTTAAAGGATTTTCCGGAAATATTTCAGACCTGAAAATTAAATCCGAAGACATGGCTGAAGGTCTTTTTGTTTCCGAAAAGGGCAAAATAATTTCGGTTCATCAGGATTATTTTCAGGTTCCGGGAAAAAGATACTGCGAGATTTTGGGGAGCCGCGGGACGCTAATCTGGGAGAAGATTCTGCGGCGAGGCAGTGAAGATAATGAAATAAAACTTCATACCGACAAGAGAACAAAGATTTTTAAAATCAAAGCCGGAGGCAATGATATGTACCGCAAAGAACTCGCGTTTTTTATAAAAAAAACGCGCGAGAAAAAGGGGTACAGTAATTTGGAAGAATCCGCTTCGGACTTAAAAAACGCTTTAGCTTTAAAGAGGGCATATTTTCATGGTTTCTAATCTCAAAATAGGCGGAAAGTTCATCGGCCAGGGACAGCCGGTTTTCGTGATAGCCGAAGCCGGAGTAAACCATAACGGTAAATTATCGCTGGCGCTGAAACTCGTTAAAGCGGCAAAAAAAGCCGGCGCGGATGCCGTAAAATTTCAGGATTTTAAAGCCGAAGAGGTGGTAACTTCGGCGGGAAAAATGGCCTCTTACCAAAAAAAGAATATCGGCAGAAGCGAGAATCAGCTGGAAATGATTAAAAGGTTGGAATTAAGCGATGAGGATTTTAAAAAAGTCGCGGAGTATTGCCGCGGGGAAAAAATTATTTTTCTTTCCTCGCCCCACGGCGGATTCGCGAGCGTAGACAGAGTCCGCGCTTTGGGCGCTACGGCTTTTAAATTCGGCTCGGGGGAACTGACCAATCTGCCGGTTTTGGAATACGCCGCGCGCTTCAAAAAACCGATGATAATTTCAACCGGAATGGCAACAATGTCCGAAGTTAAAGAAGCCGTAAAAACTATCAGAAAATCCGGAAACAATAAAATTATTCTTTTGCAGTGCACCACCGATTATCCCTCAAAGCCGGAGGAAGCCAATCTGCGGGTTTTGGAGACATTTCGTAAAAAGTTTGGGGTTTTGGCCGGTTATTCCGACCACACGCTCGGCGCGTTCGCTTCGGTTTTGGCCGCGGCCATGGGCGCGGAAATTATTGAAAAGCATCTGACTTTAAACAAAAATCTGCCGGGACCCGACCATAAAGCGTCTTTGGAGCCGGAAGAATTTAAAGAAATGGTCAGGCAGATAAGAATGATTCCCTTACTTAAGGGTTCGGCCGAAAAAAGGCCTTCTAAAAGCGAATCGGCCTATAAAGCGCTTGCGAGAAAAAGCGTTGTTGTTTTACGCGACATTAAAAAAGGCGAAATATTCAGCCGCAGTAATCTGGCCATTAAACGCCCGGGCACGGGTCTGGAACCCAAATACCTGCGAAAAATAATCGGCAAGGCGGCAAAAATTGACATTCCTGCAGAGACGCTTATAAAAAAAGGCCACTATGAATAAAAAAACAATTTTATTCGTTACCGGAACGCGCGCGGAATGGGGGCTTTTCAGGTCAACTATTTTTCGCCTGCTTAAAAGTCCAAAAATAAATTTAAAAATACTCGCGACCGGCATGCATACCCAGCGTCGGTTCGGGTTGACTTTAAACGAGGTGAAAAAAGACGCGCGCGTTGACGCCGTGGTTCGGGTCGGAGAATTTGACAATCAACTTGAAGCGCTAAGCAAGGAGATTGCCGGCATAGGGCGCTATCTTAAGCGCCGCAAAGTTGACGCGCTTTTGGTTATTGCCGATCGCGACGAGGGTTTTGCCGCGGCCGTCGCGGGACTGCATCTCGGAATTCCGGTTATTCATGTCTCCGGCGGAGATGTTTCCGGGCCGACGGTGGATCAGTATTTGCGTAACGCCATCACTCTTTTTTCTAAACTCCATTTGGTGCAGACGGCCAAAAGCAAAAAAAATATAATTGCTCTTGGCGCCAACCCCGCTTTAGTAAAAGTAGTCGGTTCCGCCGGATTAGACCGGCTTAACCGGAATTCCTTGCCCAAAAGAAAAGAATTGTCCTCGCGTTTTCATCTTGATATCGCGAAACGGTGGTTTCTTGTCGTTCATCATCCGACGATTCTTGACGGCGCGCCGATCTTCAAACAGATTAATTCGGTCGTATCCGCGCTTCGGCGCCTTGATTTTCAAGACGAAAAAATAGTTTTGTATCCCAATTCCGACGAAGGCAGCGGATATTTCATAAAAAAAATAGAGGCGCTTCGCAAAAATCCCCATTTCCGCGTTTATCGGCATATTGAACGCGCGGATTATCTGGGATTGATGAAAGAAAGCGCGGCTTTAATCGGCAACAGCAGTTCGGGGCTTATGGAGGGGGATTATTTAAAAACGCCTTTTGTGAATGTCGGCCGTCGCCAGCAAAACCGCGAAGCCGGATCAAACGTGATTTTCAGCGATTATGACCCGGACGACATTTTAAAAGGGGTCCGTAAGGCGATATCGCCGCGTTTTCGTTTGAATTTAAGGCGTAAGCCGTCGGTCTATCGCGGCGGACGAGTCGCCGACGGCATCGCTAAAGCGATTGAAAAATTTTTAAAAAACCTATAGAATGCCGGCATGTCCATAAAGACCCGTTTTGAGGAAAATCATATGCATTCTTCTTACAGCGACGGCCGGCATTCCATCGCCGAATTATTAGAGCATAATCATTTGCGCGATCAACTGAATCTTATTTTTGCCGACCACGTGGATAAAAATACGGATTGGTTTTCCGACTATGTCGCCGAAATCAAAAAACTCCGTCTAAATTACCCCGGCTTTAGCGTTAGAGCGGGGTGCGAAGTAAAAATACTTGACGACGGCTCTTTAAACACACGAGACGACATTTTGGACGCCGCGGAAGTCATTGTCGGCAGCGTTCATCATTTTGAAGGCATCAAATCAATGAGTCGGGAAGAACTTTTGGAAAAAGAATACGAATTGACCAAGGCGCTCGCGCGCCATCCGAAAATTGATATTTTGGGTCACCCTTTCAGCATGAGCAAACGCTTTTATAACTACTCTCCCCCTCGGGAATATGTAGAAGAGGTTTATAAATTATGCGCGGCTAACGGCGTTAAATTTGAATTCAACGCCAAGCACGCGGCCGAACCGCTCAAAAATCTGGTCTCGGAAGAAATCGCCAAAGGCAATATAGATAATTTTTCTTTTGGCAGCGATGTCCATAATGACTTGCGGGAAATAGGCGATTCGGCTTTTGATTTGACCCGTTTAATCACGGTCTTGGTTACGGGCGCGGGAGCCGGCGTGGGTCAGAGCATTATTAAATCGCTCAAACTTTCTAAAGTAAAAACAAGAATTATCGCGACCGATATGAATCATCTGGCCGCGGGGCTATACCGGGCGGATGCCGCCTACATAGTTCCCGGTCCGGACGACCCGACTTATTTGGGCGTTTTGGAAAAAATTTGCAAGGGCGAAGGAGTGGAAGCCGTTTTTATCGGCACCGACACGGAGTTAAAGATACTCTCCCAAAATAGAGATGATTTTGAAATGCGATCGGGCGCCAAGGTGGTGGTTGGCAATCTCGAAGCCGTGGCCATATCAGACGATAAATGGAAAACAGCGGAGTTTTTAAAATCGCATAATTTCCCTTATGTCCGCTCGGCTTTGGCGGATAGGGCTGGAGAATTTTTGAAGGAGGCCGGCTTCCCTTTGGTTTTAAAGCCGAGAATCGGCGCGCGATCAATCGGTTTTCAACTGGTCTCGGATGAACCGGCTTTGCTCGGGGCTTTATCAAAAAATCCGGACCTTATAGTTCAGGAATATCTTTCCGAAAAAGACCAGGAATACACCTGCGGGTCGTTTTTTGATAACGGCGTCTGCTACGGAGTAATTGTGATGAACCGGTGGCTGCGGGACGGCGATACTTATAAAGCGGTGGCGGTTCGCGATAAAGAAATAGAGGAACTTGTGACGAATGTCGGCAAGGCCTTGAAGGTTGAAGGGCCGTGCAATTTTCAATTGAGAAAATCCGGCGGGCTCGCGAAAATTTTTGAAATAAACTGCCGTTTTTCAGGAACGACGGGGGCCGCGAGCTTTCTGGGGTTTAACCCCGTCAACGCGATTTTGCAAAAATTATTTTTTAATCGTCCTTTTAGGCCGTTGGTCTTTCGGCCGGCGCATCTTTTCCGCTATTGGAACGAGGTTTTCATACCGTCAAAAGAGGTGGAGAAAACGGCTGCTGCCGGCCAAAGAAAAGAACGCTCGGAATCCGATATAAATATTTTTTAAATTCATATGCCGAAATATCCAATGGCAAAACCGCATTTTGACGAAGAAGAAGAAAAAATTATTCTGGAAGTTTTGCGTTCCGGCGTTTTAAGCATCGGCCCGAAAATAGAGGAGTTTGAGAATAAATTCGCTAAACTCATCGGTTCCGATTACGCCTGCGCGGTTTCAAGCGGAACGGCCGGGCTGCACCTGGCTTTAATCGCCTCCGGCATAAAAGCGGGAGACGAAGTTATAACCTCGCCTTTTTCTTTTATTGCGTCAGCCAACGCGATTTTATATGTTGGCGCGAAGCCGGTTTTTGCCGATATCAATCCGCTCACTTTTAATATTGACCCCAAAGAAGTTGAGAAAAAAATAACATCCAAAACAAAAGCGATTTTGCCGGTGCATATTTTCGGCCAATCCTGCGATATGGACCCGATAACGGCATTTGCCAAAAAACACGCTCTGGTAGTCGTGGAAGACGCTTGTGAAAGCATTATGGCCGAACATAAAAATAAAAAAGTCGGAACTTTCGGCGACGCCGCGGTGTTTTCTTTTTATCCCAATAAGCAAATGACCACCACCGAAGGCGGCGTCATTACGACCAATGACCAAAAGATTGACGCCCTTTGTCGGTCTTTGCGTAATCAAGGTCGTTCCGAAAATATGCAATGGCTTGACCACGAACGGCTCGGCTATAACTACCGGATGAATGAGTTAAGCGCGGCTTTGGGAATCGTTCAGCTTAAAAAACTCCCCAAAATTATAGAGGAGCGGCGAAAAATCGCTTCATGGTATTCGGAAGAATTGGGAAAATACGGCGAAACGATTTCGGCTCCCGAAATTCATCCCGATAATACCCATTCCTGGTTCGTTTATGTCGCGAGAATTAAGACGGGAGCGGACCGCGACGGAGTCATTAAAAAATTAGCCGGTCTCGGCATTTCAACCAAGCCCTATTTGCCCTCAATCCATCTTTTTGATTTTTATCGTAAGGCCTTCGGGTTTCGCGAGGGCGATTTTCCGGTTTCGGAATCAATCAGTTCTTCATCAATCGCCCTGCCTTTTTATATCGGCCTTGAAAAATCGGATATTGAATATATTTGCCAGAGATTGGCCGAAATGGTAAAAAATAGCACATAAAAAACCCCGGCAACAAATCGCCGAGGCGTGATACACAAGTCAGACTCGTGTATGCGTGTTTCGTGTACGTCGGACTAAGCCGATGATTTCCAGGGCCATGCGTTGCGGGCAATCTTTTTTATGCCGGATTTTGGATTCAGGTATAGAATGACCGTTTAAATGTGCCTCGGTTGCAAGGCCACAGAAGATGCACCTAAAAAACATCGGTCCTTCACTACCGTACGCGACCGCAATACTAGTGCTGTGGATTTCTATCCATGGTTCGGTTAGGGCGATTTTTCTGACAAATTTTTCTATTGTTTTTTGCGGCAGAGTTTTAATATGCGGCAACATTTCTTTTGCGGCTCCGGTAATTTTGGTTTTTCTTTGTTTGCTTTTTGGTTTATGCGAAGAACTTAATTTTCGGATGAGTTCAACTGCTGCCTTCATGTCTATTTTCATATTTTGCCTCCTTGTGCGGCGTTAGTTCATCTGCCGTTGTTTCGTTCACATATTACCATACATAAAAAATAATGCAAGTATTTGCAAAGACCCGTCGGTGTGGTAGAAAATAAAGTATAGATATGAACGATTTTATTAAAGAGTTCAAGGATAAAAGAATTTTGGTGACCGGCGGCACCGGCTCTATCGGCTCGGAGATCGTCAGGCAACTCATTCCTTTCGGTCCCAGAAGCGTACGGGTTTTTGCGAGGGGCGAGTATGGACACCATAAATTCAGGCAGGAAATAGGATTTGAACAAGAACATCCCGTCCGTTTTATTGTCGGCGACATTCGGGATAAAAACCGTTTGCGTCTAGCCATGGAGGGCATAGACATTGTTTTTCACGCGGCAGCCATGAAGCATGTGGACATATGCGACAACGACCCTTTTGAGGCCGTAGCCACGAATATTTTAGGAACCCAGAATGTTATTGATGTCGCGAGGGAATTTAACGTGGATAAAGTTGTTTCCATTTCCACCGATAAAGCCGTAAATCCCGAAGGTGTTTTAGGCGCGTCTAAACTGATGGCCGAAAAACTGATTTTAAATTCTTATTATTACCGCGGCGACAAAAAAACAAAGTATACCTGCGTGCGCTTCGGAAATGTTTTGGGCTCTTCCGGAAGCATACTCCCGTTGATTAAAAATCAAATTATCCAGGGTTCGTCAGTAACCGTAACCAATCCGGAAATGACCAGATTTATAATGACCATTCCGCAGGCGGTCGGTTTGGTTTTGCGCGCGGCCGTTTTAACCAAGGGCCAGGAGATTTTCGTTTTTAAAATGCCGGCGGTTAAATTGAAAAATCTCGTGAGCGCGGCAATTCAATATTACTCCGGAGTTTTGGGAAAAAAACGCTCGGAAATTAAAACCAAAATTATGGGACTGCGCGCGGGAGAAAAAAAGCACGAGCAATTGCTGGCCGACCACGAGGTTCGCGGCGTCTTGGAAACCAAAGATATGTATATTTTGACTCCGCGAAAAGAGGTTTGGGGCTATAGCCATCCGAGCGGTTACGGCTCGGCGCTTAAAACCGCAAGCCGCGTTTTTTCTTCGGAGCACGCCAGAAAATTAAAGGAAAAAGAAATTTTAAAACTATTAAAAGAAATTGAAAATGAAACGCATCTCGTCTGATTATCGTTTGGGCGGCAAAACAATCCTGCTGACCGGAGCGTCGGGCATGCTCGGCAGCCATTTTGCCGGAGCTTTATATAATGCCGGAGCCAATGTGATTCTGGCCGACCTTGATTATGCCGGATGCCTAAAACTGAAAAATAAAATCGCGAAGGACAGCCGGCGTTTATTTGCCCGCGAGCTTGATATAACCGATGAAAAATCGGTTAAAGAATGTCTGGACGCCGCCATCAAAAAATTTAAGCGCCTTGACGGCCTGGTGAATAACGCGGTGCATCGTCCGACGGCTGAAAGTTTTACCTCGCGAAGTTTGGCCAATTTCAGAAAGGCGACGGACGTCAATGTCAACGGAAATTTTTTAATGACGCGCGAAGCGGCTAAAATAATGAAAAAACAAAAATCCGGAGTCATAGTCAAGATCGGCTCCATTTACGGCGTGGTGGCGCACGACCCCTCAATTTATCCCGGCGCGAAAGAAGCCAACGCCGAATATTACGCTTTTCACAAAGGCGGTCTTATCAATTTTACGAGATATCTTGCCGCGCTTCTCGGCAGGCACAATATCCGCGTGAACGCCTTGAGCCCCGGCGGGATTTTTTTTGACGAAGACCAAAGAATGCGAAATAAAGCGTTCGTGAGCAATTTTTCCAAAAGAGTGCCCCTGGGGCGTTTTGCCCGTCCCGAAGAAATTTGCGGGCCGCTGATTTTTCTTTTATCGGACGAATCCCGATATGTCACCGGCCATAATCTCATAGTTGACGGCGGCTGGACCGCGATATAAATCTCGTATACCAAATGTATTGACAACACGGCTTTGTTGTGATTTATTTCTAGTGGATGCCCGATTAAAGCAAAAGAGATATTTGGGCTGAATTTGGAGGCAAGGACAGATGTTTGACATATTAAAGCAGACCATTGAGTGGCGGTCGTGGGGGTGGAATCCGGTCACGTTGACCTTCTTGCTCACTATTTTATTTACCCTCATTGACGGATGGGGTTACAAAAAGCAAGGCGAGACAATCTGGAAAAACAGATCCGCGGAGTCCGTGTCGGCAATCACTTTTTTCTACGAAGCTTTTCTTTGCTACTCGTACGCGATCTACGCTGTTTTTGTCGGCAGTATGGCGATTCTTTTCAACGGGCTGATTCTCGGGTACAGCATTATTCCAATTTTTCACGGTATGTTCAAGTTCAAGCGCCTGAGGAAGGGGGAAAAAATCTGTTGCGCGCTCTTCTCGCTGATGATTCCGGCAATGTTTTTTTTGCCGTGGAAGGGGGAAATGTTCTTTGTTTTTATGTTGGCAGGATTGACGGCTCTGGTCGCTCAGCCGTTGGAAATATGGCGCAACAAGAACGCGGGCGACGTGGATATTCGTTCAATGATTGTTTTTACCCTCGGTGTGTTTTTTTGGGCGAGTTACGGCTTTTTTGTCGGCCGCTCGTCTGAAGCGCATTCCGCCGAGGTGGGACTGATATTGGGGATCGTGAATTCAATCGCGTTTTTACTTTACGGCTCAATTGTTCTTCTTTGGTTCGCGTACAGGAAGAACCGAAATCTCACCCCAAGGAAGGAGAACGGCGATGGCTGATAGCGCGGGAAGCAGGCAAGGAGAGAAAGCGGATAAGGTTTTTTCAAGTATTTACCCTCTGCTTTACGCGTCTATAAGTCCCACAAGCGGAGGTTATGAAGGAGTTGCCGCGATAATTGCGGCCCTTGCTGACGCTCACCTCGGCATCAGAGATAGAACAGTGCTGGACATAGGGTGCGGTTTCGGAACGGTCGCCCTCGCGGCAGCCGCTTACGCGCCAGAAAAGATTTATGCCGTTGATAATTCAGGAGGAATGATTGAGCTTTTGAAAGAGGCGTTGGTCGGGAACAAAAATTTGTCAGATTGGATGTCCGGCAAAGAAGGAGCGCGCGAAGTCCTAGGCGAGTATTTTGAGCCGACTCTGCGCCACCTTTTAGCTATGAGAAATGCTTTTCGCGGAGGTATTTTTTTGAGGCGCGGAGGAAAACTGGAAGCCATCAAGGCCGACGGCCTTCGGGTGGATTCTTTGGGGTTGGACCCGATAGACCTTATTGTCGGGAGCAATTACCTGCACTGGCCGGTAATCCAATCGCTTGCCGAAATGAAAAAAAAGTCGCCTGAAATTCCGACTGAAATCCTCCTGAAGTCCGCTTGTTCCGTGGCGCTTAGGCCGTTGGCCAAAGTTATGAAGCCGGGCGGAATTATGGTGCTGATGGAGGGCGAGGATTTCATTACGTTTGACGACGCGCCTGAAGAAGAACAGGATTTCTGCGGAAACGTGGCAGTTGAACACCCAGTTTTTCTGAAGTTCCACTCTATTTTCGCAGGACTCCTGAAGAAGAGATATGGCATAGAGAATGACGTGCCGAAAAGAAGCAATTTGTTTCCAAGAAGCACGCTCAAGAGTATTTTTGCGGAAAACGGGTTTAAGCTCGAGAGATTCCATCATTTGGAAAATGTCTGCGTAAACTATTTGGATTCAATATTCGCGGGCTTCCCAATGATGATGGGGTCGGTGGATATTCCGTTTGAAGAAAAGATGAAGCTGGGCCGGGAAGTTCGTTCGCGACTGTTGGCTTCGGTAACACCCGAAGAGCTAGCCGTTCCAAACAGGTCACAGTGGTTTTTTCAGGTGCTTGAGCGCGTTTAAGCGCCGAAAGTTCGCTAATAAAACAAAAGCAGTGGAGGAATTTCTCCACTGCTCTTATTTTGGAACTGGATGAACAAATAAGCAGTAATCCGTAAATATTAAAGATTTTGATTGATAAAATCCGCCTTTTGTGATAGGTTTGTTGGGGATTCGCGGCCACCGAGGCCGCTAGTTTTCAAAGTTCTTTTCATCAGGAAAGGAGAAGAAATGGAAGAGCGGAAAACAGCTGTTGTGACGGGCGGGGCCGGTTTTATCGGCAGCCACTTGGTTGAACTGCTTCTTAAAAAAGGCCATAAAGTTATTGTGGTGGATAGTCTGACTACGGGCCGTTTTGAAAATATTCGGCAGATGGAACTTTTGCCTGAAGCCAAGAATATGAGCTTTATTAGAATGAGTATTCGCGATATGACAGTGGCGTCGGCATTTGCCGGAGCCGATTGGGTTTTTCATCTGGCCGGCCTAGCCGATATAGTACCGTCCATTGAGTTTCCGAGACATTACTTTGAAAACAATGTTGAGGGAACGCTGAACGTTTTAGAGGCCTCTATCCAGTACGGTGTTAAAAGATTTATCTACGCGGCCTCCTCTTCCTGCTACGGCATTCCCGATATTTATCCGACTCCGGAAAGCGCTGAAATTTCACCGCAATATCCCTATGCTTTGACCAAGCGTCTTGGCGAAGAATTGGTGATGCAGTGGAACAAGGTTTACGGCTTGCCGGCAATTTCTTTGCGTATGTTCAATGTTTACGGTCCGCGATCGCGCACTTCCGGAGCTTACGGCGCGGTCTTCGGAATATTTCTGGCGCAATTGATTTATAATAAGCCGCTGACAGTGGTCGGCGACGGGGAGCAAAAAAGGGATTTTGTTTTCGTTTCAGATGTCGCTCGCGCGTTTCTGGCCGCGGCTGAATCGGATATTTCGGGAGAAATTTTCAATGTCGGCTCGGGCGCGCCTCGGAGCGTAAATGAAATAGTCCGGCTTTTGGGGGCGAAAGAAACCGTGAATTTGCCGAAAAGGCCCGGTGAGCCGGATGTAACTTGCGCCGATATCGCAAAGATTAAATCAAAGCTTGGCTGGTCGCCGGAGGTTTCGTTTGAGGAAGGCGTTAAAGAACTTCTGAAAAACATTGATTATTGGCGCGGCGCTCCGGTCTGGACACCCAAAGGAATTGAGAAAGCCACCAAAGCGTGGTTCCAACATCTGGGAAAATAAAAAAAGGAACACCCGTTTTTATCACGGGTGTTTTTTTATTAAGCTGTTTCTTGCGTTTTTTAAGAAAAACCGTATTATATCTATATGAAATTTTTGGGCTCACTCAAGCTCCAGGAATTAAAAAAAGTTATCGGAAATTTAAAAAAAGAGGGCAAAACCGTGGGTTTATGCTGCGGCGGCTATGACCTGCTGCACGCGGGGCATATAATGCACTTTAATTCGGCAAAAAAACTTTGCGATGTTTTGGTGGCGGCCGTTACCTGCGATAAATTTGTAAATAAAAGAAAAGGCCCTTATAGACCCATTTTTAATGAAGAGCAAAGAGCTTATATGGTATCAAATATCAAAGCAGTGGATTTTACGATGGTAAGCCCTTACAAAACGGCCGTTGAGTTAATAAAAATTTTTAAGCCCGATTATTACATTAAGGGGCCGGATTATATAAATAAAGATACGCCGGGCATAGCGGTAGAAAGAGAAGCGATGCGTTCTATAGGCGGAGAAATTTTATACACCAAAGATGAAAAATTATCCACAACGGATATTATTAACCGGATTTTGGAGAATAAATAATTATTTATGGCTCTGAAGCCCTCAATATCGGTTATTATTCCCGCGCTCAATGAAGAAAAAAATGTGCCGGATACCGTGAACATGGTTACGGAACATCTTAAAAAAAACGGTTTTGACGACTTTGAAATTATTTTAATTGATGACGGCAGTAAAGACAGAACCGGCGAAATTATGGATGGCCTATGCGCCAAAGACAGCCGAATTTTGAAAATCCGCAATAATCCAAATCAAGGAATCGGATATTGTTTTCGGCGCGGAGTTTTAGAATCCTCAAAAAATTATGTTGGGTATTTTCCGGGGGACAATGAGACTCTTTCGGAAACTATGGATAATATTTTTAGCCAAATCGGTCAAAAAGATATTATTATTCCTTATACCGCAAACCCGCAGGTTAGGCCGTTCTCGCGAAGGATTCTTTCTTTAGCATACACCGCGATATTTAATATAATGTTCGGCGCCAATCTTAAATATTTTAACGGAACATGTTTTTTTAGAAGGCCTCTTTTGGAAAATGTCGCGATGTCAAGCAACGGCCCGTCTTTTATGATGGAGATATTGGTGCAGTTGCTTAAAATTAAGAATGCTTCTTATATTGAGGTGCCGATGTATATAAGAGAACAAGGTTATGGAAAAATGGGTTTGAGAAAATCACGACTTTTAAAATGGAAAAATGTTTTGGAAATTGCCGGCACTGCGAGAAAACTATTTTTTCGCGTATATTTTCCCTCGAAATCAGGAAACAAAAAGCCGGGGACGACGGTTTAATTATTTATATTATGGATTTTAGTAAAAAGGATTTGCACTCATACCTGGATGGATTCGCAGAGTGTTTACGAAGCGTTAAAACAACGGACAAGAGTGGCTTTGATATGGATCTGGCTGATGCGGTCAAGGGCTCTATTAAGTCAATTTTGCAGGCAAATAAAGAAGGGGGGCGGATTGTGTTCGTTGGCAACGGCGGAAGCGCCGCCATTGCGAGCCATCAAGCGACAGATTTTATGCGGACGCACGGCATCGCGGCTTTTTCGCCAACGGAACATTCTTTGCTTACCTGTATGGGAAATGATGTCGGGTATGAAAATATTTTTTCCCAGCCCCTTAAAATTCTGGGAACAAAAAAAGACCTTTTAATTGCCATATCCAGCTCCGGCAAGTCGCAAAACATTATCAACGCCGTTGGCGCAATGCGGGGCAAGGGCGCGGGCGTCGTAACCATGTCGGGATTCGGCCAGGACAATCCTTTGCGGAAACTGGGCGATATTAATTTTTACATTCCGTCCGATTCATACCGCCACGTGGAAAGCGCGCATCTTTTCATATGCAATTGGATTTTGGATTTTGTTGACAAATTTAGAGGCGAATAAATCAAGCTGATTTTTTAGATATTCTGATATTTGGTGAAAAACGATTAATAATATTTTGAATTGCCGCCTCTTGATATGGGGGCGGTTTTTTGCTAACCTGATTTCGGGTTCGTTCACTAAAAATAAAGGAGGACACGGCAGTGGAAAGAAAAAGGGTCTTAATTACCGGCGGAGCCGGCTATGTCGGCAGCGCTCTTGTGCCAAAACTTTTGGCTCTTCATTATCCTGTAAGCGTAATTGACACTTTTTGGTTCGGTGAAAACGTTTTTAACGGTTTGACAAGGCCGATAGGTCCGTATGACACCGATAGTTCTCTCCAGCTTTTTAAAGGAGATATCCGAAATTGCGACTTGCAAAATTTGATGTTCGATTGCGACGCGGTTATTCATCTGGCCTGCCTTTCAAATGATCCGAGCTTTGAGCTTGATCGCCGACTTGGGCGTTCCATAAACTATGACGCTTTCCGGCGGGTTTTGGACGCCGCGCTTGCGGCAAAAGTCAGGCGTTTTATTTACGCCTCGTCTTCCAGCGTTTACGGGGTTAAGGGAGATGTTGAAGTTACGGAGGATTTGGCGCTTGAGCCGATAACCGATTATTCCAAATTCAAAGCGTTTTGCGAGATGGAATTGCAAATGATTCCGCAGGATAGAATAGAATGGGTGATTTTGCGTCCGGCAACCGTTTGCGGCTGGTCGCCGCGCCTGCGTCTGGATGTCGTGGTTAACGATCTGACGATTTCGGCTTTGACCGAAAATAAAATTAAGGTTTCTGGCGGGGAGCAGAAAAGGCCGAATATCCATATTGAGGATATGGCCAACCTTTACGCGCGATTGGTCAGCGAGCCGCGTGAAATAATCGGCGGAAAGGTTTATAACGCCGGCTTTGATAATTTTACCGTCATGCAAATAGCCGAAACGGTCAAAGAAATCGTGCAAAGATATACCGGCAGAGGAACTGTTGAGATTGAAGTTGTTTCGACAAACGATTTGCGTTCTTATCACATTTCCTCTGAAAAAATCAAGCGGGAGCTTGGCTGGCTGCCGGAATTCGGAATCAAATCAGCCATTCACAATTTATGCCGGGCGTTTTTTGACGGGCGCATTCCCGATCCGGAAAACCCGAAATACCGCAATATCGCGGTGATGAAAAATCTAATCCTGGAGGGAAAAGTATGAGTAAAATAAAAGTCCCGTATTCGTATCTGACGACTCAGTTTTGTAAGGAGAAAAGAGCAGAAATTCTTGCGGCCATTGATAAAGTAGCCAAAAGAGGCGATTTCACTTTAGGCCGTTCGGTTGGCGAGTTTGAAGAAAAATTTGCCGCGCTATGCCGCGCGAAATACGCCATTGGCTTAAACTCAGGCACGGCCGCTCTTATCGCTATTTTAGAGGCGCTTGAAATCGGCCCGGGAGATGAGGTGATTACCGTTCCCAATAGTTTTATCGCAACCGCGGCGGCCATTGATTTGGTCAAAGCAAGAGTTGTTTTTGTGGATGTTGACGAGCAGTATCAAATTGACGTCAGCAAGATTGAGAAAGCGATAACCGGGCGCACAAAAGCAATTCTTCCCGTGCATTTGACCGGTTGTCCGGCCGACATGACCGCGATCAACAATATTGCCGAAAGGCGGAATCTTTATGTCGTTGAGGACGCGGCTCAGGCGGTTTGCGCCGAAGTTGACGGAAAAAGAGTCGGCCATCTCGGTATCGCCGGAGAGTTCAGTTTCCACCCGCTGAAAAATCTTAACGGATGGGGCGATGCCGGAGCGGTTGTAACCGACCACAAATGGCTCGCGGATAAGGTCGCCAAATGGCGCAATCACGGCATGAAAAACCGTGATGAGGTTGAATTTTTTTCCGTAAACGAGCGAATGCATTCAACCGCGGCCGCCGTTTTAAATTGTCTCGTGGGACATGCCGAGGATATTACCGAAAAAAGAATTGCCAACGCCGCGCTTTATGATGAGCTGCTCAAGCCGTTTCATCCACATGTTGTTTTGCCCCCGAGGCCCGCGAACAAAAAGCAAGTTTATCACACTTATGTAATCAGGGTTCTTGACGGCAAACGCGATGAGCTGCAAAAGTTTCTTTTAGAAGAGCGCGGTATTGATACTAAGGTGCATTACCCGATACCTATTCACCTGCAGGAAGCGGCAGGCCATCTTGGTTATAAGCTCGGGGATTTTCCGAATTGCGAGCGCCAGTCGTTTGAAATCCTTACCCTGCCGGTGCATCAGTATTTGACTAAAGCTCAGATTGTCTATGTTGCCGAATGCATCGCCGATTTTGTAAATATGCAGAAATAAATTTTGCGCGCGGCAGCCATTGACTTGGCTGCCCTTTTTTATTATTTTAAGGCAAGATTAGCTTGAAAAAGGAGAGTCATGTAATGCCGAAAGAAATTCTAAAAGTCCTTTTTTACCGGATGCTTCGCATACGAAGAGCTGAAGAGAAAATAACCGAACTTTTTAAATCCGGACATATTATAGCTCCGGTGCACCTTTCCATCGGTCAGGAAGCGGCCGCCGTGGGCGTGATGAGCGTACTGGATAAACAGGATAAAGTTGTCTCAACTCATCGCTGCCACGGGCATTACCTCGCCAAAGGCGGCGATTTGGCCAACATGCTAGCCGAACTTTGCGGACGCGCTACCGGCTGCGCCGGAGGATACGGCGGAACGATGCATCTGACCGATGACGAAGCGGGTTTTACGGTCGCGGCCCCCATAGTCGGCGCGAGTATCGCGATTGCCGTGGGCATTGCCCTTGCTTTTAAAATCAAAAAAGAAGATAAAATCGCGGCGGCCTTTTTTGGCGACGGCGCGGTGGAAGAAGGGATTTTTTGGGAAAGTTTGAATTTTGCTTCCGTTCATCGCCTGCCGGTATTGTTTGTTTGCGAAAACAATCTTTACGCGACCCACTCGCCGATATTAAAACGTCAGCCGTACGCCTCAATCATTGAGCGGGTGCGGCCGCACGGCATCATGGCTTTGAGAGTCGGAGAAGAAGACGGAAATAATGTCTTGGCCGTTTACAAAGCGGCACAAGAACTGGCGGCGCGCGCCAGAGGACGCGCTCCGGCTTTTTTGGAAATTTGTACTTACCGTTCGAAAGAGCATTGGGGCGTTGGCGAGGACTGGGACTTGGGGTATAGAAGCCGTGAGGAAGGCGAAAAATGGCTGGCTCGAGATCCTTTAAAAATGCATAGCGGCGCTTTTTCAGAAAAAGAGACGCGGGACATGGAGGCCGAAATCAATGACGAGATCAATCGTGCGGAGAAATTTGCTTTGGGAAGCCCAGAACCGTCGCCGCCGGATGTTTGTGGCAAGCGCCATGGCTAAAATGACCTATAAAGAAGCGGCCTCTTCGGGGCTCCTTATGTCTATGGAAAGAGATGAAAACGTCTTTTTGATGGGCGAGGGAGTTGATGGAATTCGGGGCGTTTACGGACAAGTGCTGCCGGCTTTCAAAAGGTTCGGAGAGCATAGGGTGGTTGATACGCCTCTTTCCGAAAACGGTTTGACCGGCATTGCGATTGGCGCGGCTTTAAACGGCCTTCGGCCGGTTTTAATTCACCAGCGTAACGATTTTATGCTTCTGGCTATGGATCAGATGTTTAACCAGGCGGCCAAACTCGGCTTTGCTTCCGGCGGAAAGCATAAAATTCCGATTGCCATTTTGAGCTTCATCGCCCGAAAAACCGGGGAAGGAGTTCAGCATTCGCAGAGTTTGCAGGCAATCTTTGCCCATTTTCCGGGAGTTAAAGTCGGAATGCCGGCAACCCCGGCCGATGCCAAAGGGATGATTATAACGGCTATTAGCGACGATGAGCCGGTAATCATTTTGGAGCACTGTCTGCTTCTTGATGAAGAGGGATTTGTGCCGGAAGCGTATTATCGGGCTCCGTTCGGCGCCAGCGTTGTTGCGGAGGGAGACGATGTGACGATCGTCGCCTTGTCCGTTGCTGTTAAAGACGCGCTTAAGGCGGCCGAAATTCTTAAAGAAAAAGGCGTCTCGGCCGAAGTGATAGATTTGCGCTGGGTCAGGCCTCTGGATATTGATACGATTGCGGAATCAGCGCATAAAACGGGGCGACTGCTCGTAGTTGATATCGGCTGGAAGGAATTCGGGGTTTCAAGCGAGGTCATTTGCGCGGTTTTGGAAAGAGGCGCTCTTGATAAGTTGAAAGCTCCGCCGGCGCGCATCGGCCTTCCGGGCTGGCCTTGCCCCGCGAGCAAATATCTTGTTGGAAATTACCATCCGAGCTCTTCGGATATCGCGACGCGGGCGTTCCGGCTTGCCGCCAACCGCTAAGGAATTAAGAAAATAAAGCCGTCCCAAAGGGACGGCTTTCTCTTTTATATAAGGTCATAAAATTGACATTTTGTTAATATTGATTTGTGAAAAGATTTCATGATAGATTAAATATGCGGTATTTTTATTTTAACCGTATTTATTTAATTTATGCCCGAATTTAATTCAAAGATTAAAAACATAGAAAATCTAAAGCCGCTTATTCGCAAATATAAAGACGCGGGCAAAAAAATTGTTTTGGCTCACGGCGCTTTTGATTTGTTCCATCACGGCCATCTTCATTATCTGGCTAATGCCAAAAAACTGGGAGATATTTTAATTGTCTCAATTATTTCGGATGACTTTGTCCGCAAAGGATTGAAGCGCCCGGTTTTTAACGAAATTGTGCGAGCCAATTCAATCGCCTTATTGGACTGCGTTGATTACGCCGTTTTTTGCAATGACTTCGGCCCGTGGGAAATTATTAAAAAACTGCGGCCCGATATTTATGTTAAAGGCGCCGATTCCAAATCACAGCTTACTACTCCCGAAAGCGGCGTTGGTTTGGATAAGAGAATAGTTGAGGGTTTTGGCGGGAAAATGGTTTTTACCAAAACCCTGCAAATTCCTTCAGAAAACATTTTGAACAAGCATTTTGGAGCGGTGCCGGACGAGGCAACCGCCTTCCTTTCCAATTTTAAGAAAAAATACAATGTCGCGGATATTTTAATGAATTTGGAAAAATTAAAGAAAATAAAAGCGCTGGTAATCGGAGAGTCCATAATAGACGAATACAGGTATGTTTCCCCTTTGGGCAAACCGGCAAAATCGCATGTTGTAAGCACTCACTTCAAGAAAAAAGAAGAATTCGCCGGCGGCATTTTGGCGTGCGCCAACCACCTTGCTTCTGTTTGCGGAAATGTTGAGCTGGTAACAATGTTTGGAGACGGCAGTTCCGAAAAGAACGCGCTTAAAAGGTTGAAGCCGAACATAAAAACAAAAATTTTTTCTTATCCCAACCAACGCTCAATCGTCAAGAGGCGTTTTCTTGACGAGGGTTCTTTTGTGAAATTTTTTGAAGAATACGAGTTTGACAAGGGGTTCATCCCGGCCTCGGTAAAAGATAAAATAAAAAGTTATCTCTCAAATAAAATAGCCGACTTTGATTTGGTTGTGGCGGTGGACTACGGACACGGCTTATTCTCGCCCGATTTAATAAAACTTATTTTGTCTAAGTCCAAATTTCTTGCGGCAACCGCGCAGACAAACAGCGGAAATGCCGGTTTTAACTATATTACGAAATATTCAAAAGCCGATTATGTCTCTATGGATGAATTGGAGGCGCGGCTCGCGGCGCACGACGATTATTCACCCGTTGAAAGAGTTGCCGAGAAACTTTTTGAAAAGATATCTCCAAAGCAGATGGTTGTAACTTTGGGCCACCTCGGCCTTATAGCTCGCGATAAAAACGGAAAAATAAAAAGAATTCCCTCGCTTGCGGGCAGAATTACTGACGCCGTTGGAGCTGGTGATGCCTTTTTGTGCATTTCCGCGCCGTGCGTCGCGGCGGGATTTGATATTGATTTAACCTCGTTTGTGGGAAGCGTTGCCGCGTCAATCGCGGTGGATATTGTCGGCAACAAAAACTCGGTTGAGCGCGAAGAACTATTCGGCAGAATCGGCTACTTGCTTGAATAGAAAAAAGTGCTATGCTTATAGGAGCTCTTTGCTGCCTAAATAAGGGGAGGATGTGGAATGGGTAGTTTTAGGAAGGTTGGAGAAACAACTTTGTGTTCCAATAAGCCTGGGTTTCAAGATAAATTTATAACTTATAGATGGCCCCAAATGACGGTTGAAGTAAATTCCGGCACTTTAAAAAGAACATTCATTTCTAGTCGCGGCGTTGCTTATGGGGCTGATGGTTGCGTGGTTGTTCCTTATTTTCACGATCCTTTTGATAATAGGTGGAAGATAGTAATGGTTAAACAGTTTAGGGTTGCAGTTGAAAGTGAGACAATTGAGCCGGCGGGTGGAAGGATTTCTGAAGATCCGCTCATTTGTTTTTCAAAAGATCTAGCAAAAAACGCAATGGCAAGGGAGATGGAGGAAGAAATTGGTTTGGTAGTTCATCCCTCAAAAATTAAAATCGTTCTTGTTGAATGGATTTTAAACTCTTTACTGAACAATACTTTTTTTGGTGGCATTGTACAGATCAATTCAGAAGATATTCCTGAAGATGGTATAAGAGGAGAGTGGGGTTTGTGTGAATATTCTATAAATTGCATTTTTGATTTGACGGACATTTTAAAAGATAGGGATGATGGTAGAAAAAAATTTGACCTAATTTCTTCCAGGATGCTTGATGAGGTGGCAAAGGAGGTGGGGATTTTAAAAATATCTTATTAATGGTTTATTAAAGCAGTTCTAATAAGTGTGTTTTATTCAAAATTTCTCCCGATATTGTATCGGGAGTTTATTTTTGTTAGAGTTTAATATGGTATTTAGAAATTATTCCCTTTTGTGAACGATAATTTATGAAATCCAAAATTAAGAATATTTCCCAGCTTAAAAAGATAGCTATTAAACTTCATAGTGAGAAAAAACGCATAGTTCTTTGCCATGGGGTTTTTGATTTAATTCACTGGGGCCATATTCAATATTTTCAAGACGCCAAGAAATATGGCGAAGTGTTAGTGGTTTCGGTTGTGGACGATAGATATATTAAAAAAATAGATGTTAAAAGGCGACCATTGATTTTTCCAGAAATTATTAGGTTAAAATGGCTGGCGGAATTAGAGGTCGTAGATTTTGTTACAATCTGTGGAGATATTGGTCCGTGGAAGGTTATGAAAGCGATTCAACCGGATGTTTATGTAAAAGGCGATGATGCAAAGCCGCGGCTAAAAAATCCAAAGAGCGGTTTAAATAAAGATAAGCGAATTATCGAATCTTTAGGTGGAAAGCTAAAATTTGTCCGTTGCTTTACACACGCATCCGAAATATTAAGAGCCGCTATTAATGGAACCACCTTGAAATTTTAGAAATAAAGTCTTGAAAAAAACTAAAATATTTTTTTATATTTTGTCAAGATATCACTCGGCTCTTTTTTGCTGTTAAATTAATAGAGGAGTTTTTTTTCAAAAGGGGTAAATGAGCGTTGAATGAAATACTAAAGTACGCAGACGTCGAGACGCCATCTGCGAGTTTCGAGTGGCAGGGGTTGACGGATGAAGAGCGGCTCTGCAAAATTTCTGATGCTTTGATTGACGGGTCGGCAGATTTTAAAGGCAGTGTCAATGTAATCAGGGCAAAGAAAAACGGCGAGATTATCGTGGAACTTAGAGAGGCGCTGCCAGCCGGCAAGCGCGGCACTTTGCTCTTGGATCTGGAAGCGTTTCTGAAAGAAAATATTGACCCGGGCCTTGTTGTCTGGCTGAATCCGCTGGGGGATCGCAATTCCTTGCGCAATCTGCGCGGAGTGGAGGTGAAGTCATGAGTTTAGCCGTTCAGACGCGCGAAGGCGCTTTAATTCTTGATTCGCATAAGTTGGCTTATCACTTTGACCGCGTGGAGGCCTGGGAAGCCGGCGAGCGCATAGCGCCCGTGGGCGTTGATATGGCGTTAACCCGCGCTTGCGGGTCTTCGTGCGAATTTTGTTACGCGATGATGCAGGAATCACAGACGCGTGAACGTATCACGCCCGACCTTGCGCTGCGTCTGGCGGACGATTTTAAAGAAATCGGCGTGCGTAGCGTATCTTTGGTTTCGGACGGCGAAAGCACTTTGTCAAAGGCATACGCGCCTTTTATCCGGTATCTGGCCGATCTCGGCATTGATGTGGCTAACGCGACAAATGGCTGGGAGTGGGAACCGGATAAAATTGAGCAAGTCCTCCCGTATCTTACATGGGTGCGATTCACCGTTGCCGCAGGCCGGCCCGAAAGTTACACCTCCATTATGTACCATAAAAAGCCGGCGAAAGATCACACATATGTATTTGACCGCGCGATGAATAACATCAGATACGCCGTTGAATTAAAAAGGAAACTGGGCTTGAAAGTGACTCTTGGGATTCAGATGGTGCTTATGCCCCGATTCGGAGAGGAAATCATACCGTTCGCGCAATTGGGTTTGGATCTCGGCGCTGACTATGCCGTGATTAAACATTGCTCGGACGATGAAGTGGGCTCGCTGGGCATTGATTACAGTAAATATCAGGAATTATACGGCCTTCTGACTCAAGCGGAAAGAATGAGCACGGAACAGACGAAGGTCATCGTTAAATGGGATAAAATACGCGACGGAGGAAATATGCCGTACAGGCGTTTCTACGGGCCGGCGTTTCTCCTGCAAATCAGCGGCAGCGGCCTTGTGGCGCCTTCGGGGATGTTTTTCAACGCCCGATATTCAAAACTGCATATCGGCAACTTTACCGAAGAGAGATTCATTGACATCTTTCGGTCGGAGCGCTACTGGAGAGCCATGGCTTATCTGGCGTCTCCCGCTTTTAACGCCCAGACAATGATGGGCACACTGCCCATTCAGCACTATGTGAGCGTGGCGCTTGATGAGCATGTGAGAGGTATTAAGCGGATTCAGCCCGCGACAGGACCGAAGCCGCTGCATGTGAATTTTTTGTAATAAATTTCAGCGTTAACCCGCCACAGATGTGGCGGGTTTGTTTATTTTTGATAGAGGCGTATTATACATAGATGTTGTCTAAATATCTGAAATGGGCGATTTGGGCCGGCCTTTTGGCAATCGTGCTTATAGCGCCTTTTTTTGTTTCCAAGGTTATGTTTTTCCCGTTTATTGCGGGAAAGGGATTTTTTTTCCGCATCTTTGTTGAGATAATTTTTGCTTTGTGGCTGATTTTGGCAATGGTTGACAAAAATTATCGGCCAAAGTCCTCGCCGGTTCTCTGGGCTCTTACGGCGGTTGTCGCGGTTTTAACTCTCTCAACTATTTTCAGCACCGATCCTTACCGGAGTTTTTGGTCTAATTTCGAGCGAATGGAAGGGCTCATAACCCATCTGCATCTTTTCGCCTATTTTTTGGTTTTGATAAGCGTTTTGAAATCCGGACGGGATTGGCGCAGATTTTTCTACGCCATTGCCGCCTCCGGCGCGGGGATGGGGCTATACGGCTATCTCCAGGCGCTGGGCGTTCTGGCCATATCGGTTCAAAGCGGCCCGCGCGCCGACGGGACATTCGGCAACGCGAGCTATATGGCCGTTTTCATGCTTTTCAATATTTTTATCGCGGCGTTTCTTTATTTTTTTGAACCCAAAAAATGGTTAAAAAATGTTTTTGGAGTCGCGGCGCTCTTGGAAATACCGGTCATTTTTTTGACGGCAACAAGGGGGGCTATTTTGGGACTTATGTCTGGGATTATTCTGCTTGCTTTGCTTTTGTCGCTGTTTTCCAAAGACAAACGGATAAAAATAGTTTCTTTTAGCGCGATTGCCGGAATAATTATTTTAGCGGGCTTATTTTTATTGGTCCAAAACAAGAATTTTATTCTTGAGAATCCGGTTATTTCGCGGTTCAGTAATTTGTCTTTGCAGGACAGGACGGTTCAGTCGCGCTTTACTATTTGGGAGATGTCTTTTAAGGGTTTTTTGGAAAGGCCGTTATTGGGATGGGGGCTTGATAATTACGGTCAGGTATTTAACAAGTATTATGAGCCCGAACTTTGGCCGCAAGAGCCGTGGTTTGACAGGTCGCATAATATAATTTTTGACTGGCTGACTAGCGGCGGCATTTTGGGGCTATTGTCCTACTTGTCTTTATTTGCCTTTGCGATTTACTTTCTTTGGAAGAAATACGCCCTTGAAAAAAACTCTGAAAACTTAATGTTTGCCGGCATCTTCACCTCTCTTTTGGCGGCTTATTTTTTCCATAATTTATTTGTTTTTGATAATCTCATATCCTACATTTTATTTTTTTCGGTTTTGGCCTTTATTCACCATCTTTCTACTAATGATACCAAAAGCGCCAAGAGCTTAGCTCTTGGCAAAAATGGGGAGAGCTTAGCTCTTGGCATGCTTGAGATAACGCCGGCGCGTTCGTTTGCGTCCGCGTTTGTGATTTTCGCGCTGATATTCTCTTTATATTTTTTAAATATCAAACCCATATCGGCCAATACGGGGCTTTTACAGGCCTTAAAGGACATTAATATTCAAAGACAAAATGTTGATTTAATTTTGTCCGATTTCGAAAAGGTATTTGGTTATCGGACATTTGGGACAGGAGAAGCACGAGAACAGTTAAGCGCTTATGCTAACTCGGTTGTTAAGGCAAATATCGCCCAACATTTAAAGGACAAACTTAATCAATTTTCCGTAAGTGAGCTTGAGCGTCAAGTTGAGGCGTTTCCGCATGACGCAAGGGGGTATCTTTTTTTGTCGGCTATGTATGCCAACGCGGGCCGTAATGAAGACGCTTTACATTCGGTTGAAAAAGCGCTTGAGCTTTCGCCCAAAAAACAGCAGATTCTTTTTTTGCTGGCAGATAGTTATATTAATCTCGGTAATCAGCAAAAGGCCTACGAGGCGGTAAAAGAGGCCTATGAGCTTGCTCCCGAATACGACCAGGCCGTTAAAAATTTTGCGACAATAGCCATTTTCAGCGGCCGCCAAGAAGAGGGAGAAAGGGCTTTGACGAACCGTTTTGGCACTATTATTGTGGCTGACCAGCAATTGATTAACGCTTACGCCCGCGTCGGAAAGTACGGCAGGGTACGCGATCTTTGGCTGGAATTCATTAAAAATGAGCCAAACAAGGCCCAATATCATATTAATTTAGGCGCGACTTATATGGAGCTTGGGGAGCCGAATAAGGCAATCGCGGAGCTTAAGCGCGCCATTGAACTTGACACCGGTTTTAAGGCATCTGGAGAATATTTTATTAATGAAATAATGGCCGGAAGAAATCCGGTTTCCAAGTAGGGAAAATTTCATAAGGCACTTATCCACAGGCCGTATTTGCGGCTATTTTTGTTTAAAGGGATAATAAATTAAAGGGCATTTTTTATGTCCTGAAACGGTCTAGTTTAAATAATAAATTGTTAATTTTTATTATTAATTATTAGTTAATAAAAGCATAAAAATATGCAAAAGGTTTCAAGTTTTTTAGATACTCGTCAGGTCAGCGGCATAATTGCGGCGACAATTTTGTCGTTTTTACTGGTTGCTCTCACCACTTACGGCGTAACCACTATTGGTTCAAACGTTAACACGGGCGGGACGCTTACGGCTTCCGGAGCCACGACTTTAAATGGCAATGTAACTTTGGGCGATGCCGCGGCTGATAACATTATCATCACCGGCAACGCTTCAACAACGAATGAATTTGAGGTCGGCAGCAACTTTTATGTTAACGGTTTTGCCACTACAACAGGCGCGAACGGAAATTTTGAGACTGCGGGCACTTTGACTGTGACCGGAGCCTCAAATCTTAACGGCAATGTCACTTTGGGCAATGCCGCGGTTGACAACATTATCATCACCGGCAACGCTTCCACAACGAATGAGTTTGAGGTCGGCAAAAATTTATATGTTAACGGCTTTGCGACCACAACCGGCTCAAACGGCGACTTTGCGACGAAAGGTACTTTAACGGTTGGCGATGGAACCGCTTTGACAAGTATGGTTTTCGGAACTTGCAACCTCGCGCAGATTTCTATACCTGCAACCACAACAACAGGCATTATTTGCTCTGGCGCCACGGGAATAACTACAAGCTTTACCCGAGTTTTTGTTCAGGCGACAAGCTCGCTGATTGTAGCTGCCACTCCTAATAACGTAGGTATGGTAATTGCCAGCGCTTCATCCACGGGTTCGGCAACCATTGGAGTTGAATTGACCAATCTTGCCGGCGCCGCCTTTACTCCACGGGGCACTCTTAACTTTTGGGCAACGCGATAATTTAGCGGTTTAATTAAAAACTAAATTATCGCCCATGAAAAAAATCTATCTAACGATTTTAACTGCCAGCTTTATACCGATGTTCGCGTTGGCCGCTTTGGGCGACTTTACTTTTGACACTAATGTTGATCTAGATGTTAATAGCGTAACTTTAAATGTTACGGGCACGGGTTTTAACGCCGATTACATTGATGTGAATTCCACTTCTTTTGATGTCGGTATGTCGCCGGGGGCAAGCTATGAAGTTACTTCAACTAATCGCAGAAAACTGACCGCCACGGTAGTCGGGTCAATTACGGCCGGGTTTTCCTGCACCACCAGTAGTTCAAAAATAACTGTTACCAACCCGACTAACGCGCCTTTCGGAACTTCCACTATAAGTGTTTCAGCTGATACCTGCGCTGCCGGAGGCGGTGGCGGAGGAGGCGGTGGCGGAGGAGGGGGTGGCGGAGGAAGTAGCGCGCCGAGCATTCCCTCGCAGACCGCAGCAGTTGCGGCTGTACCCGCAGTACCGACCGTAACGCCGGCTACACCCGCGGTTCCGTCGTCAGCGGCCCAGCCATCAGCCCAGGCATTGGCTGTAAGCCCAGCTTTTAATAGGGCTTTAACCATCGGTTCTAAAGGTGAAGACGTTAAGCGCCTTCAACAGTTGTTAAACTCTGATTCTGACACCGTAATTGCGGCGTCAGGCGTTGGTTCTCCAGGAAATGAAACCGAATTCTTCGGTTCGCTTTCTGAAAAAGCCGTCCAAAAATTCCAGGTTAAATATGGCGTAGCTCAAGCAGGCGATGCCGGATACGGACTTGTCGGGCCGAAAACCAGAGCGAAACTGGCTGAAGTGTTTGCAGAGGCCGCGGCTCCGGCGGCTCCAGAGTTGCCGGTAGTGCCGGCCGCACCCTCGCCGGTCGCTGCCGCGGTCAGCCCTGTCTTTAACCGCGCTCTCACGATTGGTTCAAAAGGAGAAGATGTTAAGCGTATCCAGCAATTGCTTAACTCCGATGCCGATACGGCGATTGCTTCATCTGGTGTGGGTTCAGCAGGAAATGAAACAGAATTTTTCGGCTCTCTTACAACCCGCGCCGTTGAAAAATTCCAGGTTAAATATGGCGTAGCCAAAGCAGGCGATGCCGGATACGGATTTGTCGGGCCGAAAACAAGAGCGAAACTGGCTGAAGTGTTTGGAGCCGCGGCGGTTCCAGCCGCTCCAGTAACTCCGGCCGTAACACCGGAAGTAACGCCAGCGCCCGCCGTAACTCCCGCTCCAACCCCGGCTCCAGCCGCTCCTGCGCCGGTTCCATTCTGGTTGCAACTGACTCCGGCTACCCCGGGTTCGGCTAATGTCTATACACCTCCGCCAACTCCTGCGCCAATTGACCAAAATGCTCCATTTTGGCTTCAGGGGATGGTTCCGGCTCCCTAGACGATTTTGATACTCTGACGAAAAAACCGCCCCGACAACTGTCGGGGCGGTTTGGTTTTCAGCTCTTTTTATCAGAGCCGTATTTTTGCAAGATTTCAGTTATGATTCTTATTGCTTGGCCTTTTTCGAAGGGTTTGGGAAAAATATATTTCTGTCTATCAATAATATCCGTAAAATCTTGTCTAAAGGCCAAGTAGAGATCGTCGGGGTTGTAAACAGGAAGAACAACGCCGTTCTCACATGGTCTCCACGACCTTTTGCCGATTGATTCTTCCAAGTTGTCTAACGCTTCTTTTGAACAGTAACATATGACGGGCACTCGCAGGCAGGCCGCGTTGATACCGATGGAACTGCCCGGCGTATCCACCACATAATCCGCGCCCGGGATAATGTCCATTGTCGGCATTTCGTTTCTGGGGACGAACTCCATTTGAATGTTTGGTTCAAGTTGAATATTTGGTTCAAGACTTTTTGCGTAAATCCTCGGGTCGTTTCTATAATTTTGATCTCCAGGATGAATGCCGATGAGAATCGTCCACGAGAAATGTTCTTTGAACAAAGCATTATTCAGATTTTTCAGCATTGTTAAATTTGGTTCAAGCGCAGTGCCGAGAGAGCATAGAATAACTTTTTTTTGGGTTGGGATGTAGAAGCGCGAACGAATTTCATCTCTGGAAAATCGCGGCGAGAAAAAATCTTCCCAGGTCGGATTGCCCGAGGCCACGATTTTGGCTTTTGGGAAGAGTTTTTGGGCTTCTTCTTTTTCTTCTTCTTGGGATACGAACAAAAACGATGCTTCTTTTCTCAAAAATTCTGGAATCCACGGCCTGCGAAAGACATCATAAGTGTCGGAGTAGAAGCCGAAAGGGACGTCTTGTCCCAGCGCCTTTTTAGCAATTTCCAGCTCCGTTTGAGCAAGTTTTTCCGGCCCGGACATGCCAACAAGAATCACATCTGCCAGATAAACTAAGTCGCGGAGAGCGTTAGAGGATAAATCTATTTCTTTTCCGCATCCAAGCAACGAAATAGTTTGAATGCCGAGGGCGGCCAAATGCTGGCTAAGCATAGTAAACGCGACTGACGGAGCCATCATATTGCCGGCAAGCGTTACATGCATCTGTTAATGCCTCCTTAAGGGTTGAGGGTTATTTCAAAAATCAATTCCCAAGGTATTTTAAATTAAAAAAGTGTTTATGTCAATAAATTTATAAAACCAATTATTTCTGCTATCATATCCAAATGACCGACGCGGTTTTATACAGAAAATATCGGCCGAAAAACTTAGATGAAGTCGCGGGGCAACCTCATGTGGTTAAGATTTTAAAAAACGCTCTGACACTGAATCGCGTAGCCCACGCTTATCTTTTTTCGGGGCCCAGGGGCACCGGAAAAACTAGTGTTGCCCGCATTCTTGCCCGCGCCATCAATTGCGCCAATTTAGCCAAAATTTCTGATGGATTGTCTGCCCCATGCAATAATTGCCATGTTTGTTCAGAATTTATTTCCGGCCGCACTCTGGATTTGATTGAAATTGACGCCGCTTCAAACCGAGGAATTGATGAAATCCGAGCGATTCGAGACGCCGCCTCGTTCCTGCCGGTTTCGGCCAGACGTAAAGTTTATATCATTGATGAAGTTCACATGCTGACTAAAGAGGCCTCAAACGCCCTTTTAAAAACGCTTGAGGAGCCGCCCGAACATCTTATTTTTATGCTGGCGACGACCGAGCCCGAAAAAGTGCCGGAAACCATAATCTCAAGATGCCAGCATTTGAGATTCAGGCGCCTGCCTGAGGAAGTTGCGGGCGCGGTCATTTCTAAAGTGGGCAGGTCCGAGAGTTTTGAAATTGAGCCGGAAGCCGCCCGCATACTCGCGCTTTTTTCCGACGGTTCTTTGCGTGATGCTCTTAATCTTTTGGAGCAGGTTTCGGTTTTGGCGGGCGCGAAGTCCAAGTTGATAAAAGCCGAGGATGTGCGCGACTTTTTTGGAGCTCCCGCTGAAAACGCTGTAAATGAACTGGTTTTAGCAGTCGGCGCGAAGGATTTTAAATCGGCTTTTGAATGTGTGCGCGGGTCTTTAAAAAGCGGGGTTGAACCCAATGTCTTTATGAAAATTTTAATACACGATTTCAGGAATAAATTTCTTGGTGTTTTGGGCGGAGGCCCCGAAATCCCGAATTTTACGGCCGATCGCCTTGAGCGCGTTCTTTTAGTTCTGCTTGATACCGCAAGCGCCCGTTTTTACTCTTCGCATCGCGAACTGCCTCTGGAGCTCGCGGTGTCCAGAATAATTAGAGAAACATAAGATTTATCTTTGTCAAGACAGAAAAAATAGCGTATAATTTATAAATTGCCGGGTCGTCTAACTTGCCCCGCTTCATCCCGTCTGTGGCGGTACAAGAATTTATGGTCAATCTTTATATATTGAAAAATAGAAATAATAAGTACTATATTGGCATTACCGCCTTGAATCCGATTGAAAGGCTAAAGCGCCACAACAAGGGGTATGTGTGTGCAACAAAATTTAGCAAACCCTGGGATATTGTTTATTCAGAAAAGCATTTAAATTATGAAGACGCGCGAAAGAGAGAGGAACAAATAAAAAGTTGGCATGGCGGTAATGCTTTTAAAAAACTCATAGCCGAAGCTGCGGGATCGTCTAATGGTAGGACATCGCCCTTTGGAGGCGAGTATCTAGGTTCGAATCCTAGTCCCGCAGCTTCGGCTGGGAGAGAATTATCAAGTAAAATTTGGCGGGGTGAATAGGACATCGCCCTTCTTGTCCCGCCTCTGGCGGGATGAAGAGGCGAGCATCTTGCTTGTCCCGCTATGGCGGGGGTTCGAATCCAAGCCCGGCAGCCAAATGACCAATAAATTGAAAAATATCATCGGCATAGATATAGGCGGGACGAATATTCGGGGGATTTTGTGGAATAAGAAAAAAATTTTGCAAAATCGCGAAATAAAGACCCCTCAAACCCGCGCCGGTTTTGAAAATAAACTTAAAGGACTTATTGGCGGTTTTTTTCGCGTCAAAAAAATATCGGGCATCGGCATCGGGACAGCCGGAGTGGTTAGTGGCGCGGTTTTGCGTTTTAGTCCCAATATTCCCGCGGTTAAAAATTTTAATTTTCAAAAAATAATCCCGACGGGAGTTCAATTAAAACTTGATAACGACGCGCGCTGTTTTGCCAGAGGGGAATATTTGCTTGGAGCCGGAAAAGGTTTTAAAAACGCGTTTTTTTTGACTATTGGCACGGGAATCGGCCGGGCCTCCGGCAGAAAGGGAAAAATTTTAAAAATCAAAAAATTTGAATATCCGGAGCGTTGGGAGGGTGAGTATCAAAAAATTAGAGATAAAAAAGACGATACGAAACTCGCCGAATTTTTAGGCAAGAATTTGGCAAAACTCATCAAGCCATATAAACCGCGGGCAATAATCATCGGCGGGGGAGTAATAATGAAAAGGAAAAATTTCGTCTCAAAATTAAAAAAGGAGTTTTTCAAAAACGGCATCCCGGCGCCGGTTCTAAAATCTCGCCTCGGCAACTACGCCGCCGCTCTAGGCGCCGTCTTGCTTTTTAAGTAAAGGCGTAGGTAAAGGCGAAACCTTTGCGTGAAGAAAAAATAATTTATTTTACACCAACGATTTAAACAAAACCGCCCGGTAAAACCTTGCTGCGTAATATGCTGCGTAGCATAATAGGGATATGAAAAGAGCAATCATAGTCCATTGTTGGGAGGGGGCGCCAGACTATTGCTGGTATCCGTCAGTGAAAAAAGAACTTGAATCCAAAGGATTTGAAGTGAAAATTCCGGCGTTCCCCGACACCGAACATCCTAAGCAAAACGCGTGGGTTCCATTCCTTTCCGAAAAAATAGGGCAACCTGACGAAAACCTATTTCTCATAGGTCATAGCGTCGGGTGCGTTACAATAATGCGCTATTTGGAAACTTTGCAGAAAAATCAAAGAGTGGGCGGCGTGGTCTTTGTCGCCGGATTTACCGAGGATTTGGGTTATGACGAAATCAAAAACTTTTTTGAGACGCCGATTGATTTTGTAAATATCAAATCAAAATCAAAAAACGGCTTTGTGGCGATCCATTCCGACAACGACCCGCATGTTGACCTGAAATATGCTGGTATTTTTAAGGAAAAACTCGGCGCGGAAGTCATAATCAAACACAAAATGGGCCATTTTTCCGGCGCGATTGAAGGCGAAAAACCCTGTCTAGAACTTCCCGAGGTGATCCAAACCATTGAGGATTTATCAAAGTAATTTTTCGGAACATGGATACAGAAGAAAAAGAAAAATATTTTGTGGCGGTAAAAGTTTTTTTGAAAAAAGACGGCAAACTTTTAATACTTAAAGATAGCTTTGGCGACTGGGATTTGCCCGGAGGACGAATCAAAAAAGACGAGTTCGAAACACCTTTGGATGAAATTATCGAACGCAAAATGACGGAGGAGCTGGGTAAAGACATCAAATACACCATCGGCGAGCCGATCATTTTTATGAGGCATGAAAGAGTCGAACATGCGCCGGGCAATCCCACCGTTAGAATATTTGCCATCGGTTATGAGAGTGAATTGAAAAGTGGCGAAGTCAAAACTTCGGAAAGACACTCGGAATTGCTTTGGGTTGACCCAAACAATTTTAAACCCGAAAAATTTTTCAAAGGAGGCTGGCTGAGGGGGGTTAAAGAATATATTGAGTTTAATAAATAATGCCAATCAAAATAACTTATTTCGTACATGGAACGACTAAGGATAACGAGAAAGGAATCTCGTCCGGGTGGTCTGACGTCGGGCTTTCGGAGCTTGGTGTAAAACAATCTATTGAACTAAAAGACCAAATCAAAGACAAAAAATTTGATGTTGTCTTTTGCTCCGACTTGAGACGGGCAGTTGACTCCGCAAAACTAGTTTTTGAAGGAGTGGCACCAATTATCCCCGACCAAAGATTGCGCGAGTGCAATTACGGCAAGTTTAACGGCCACTCGTCTGAAATTGTCGAGCCGATGCAAGAAAAAATGATAACCGAAAAATTTCCCGACGGCGAAAGCTACGAGGATGTAAAAACGCGTGTTGCCGATTTTCTTGAATTTTTAAAACAAAATTACGACGGCAAAAGCGTCGCCTTAGTTTCGCATAAAGCCCCGCAGCTCGCCCTTGAAGTTTTGCTTAAAAATAAAACATGGGATGAGGCGTTCGCCGAAGATTGGCGAAAAACAAAATCCTGGAAACCAGGCTGGGAGTATGTATTATAGAAATATAAATTCGCAGCCCGAGGGGCATCAAAGTATTAAAATAAAAATAAATTGAATATGGTATATTTAACGTATGGAGATACAGCCAAAAAAAGAGTATGTGGCCGAAGACGACGCCAAAGAATCCGTAGAGCATTTGATTGAACGCCGTGTTCCGTGGCTTTTTGTCGGGCTTTTGGGCGGAATTCTTGCCACACTGATTATTTCTAAATACGAAGCTATTCTTTCGGCCGATGTAAGGCTCGCTTTTTTTATTCCGATTATCGTGTATCTAAGCGATGCCGTGGGCACGCAGACCGAAACTATTTATGTGCGGGCGCTTACGTTCAAAAAAACCCGTTTCTGGACTTACATTTTTAAAGAAAGCGTAGTCGGCGTCGGACTCGGCGTTATTTTCGGCTTGATTTTAGCGGTTTTTGCCGCGTATTGGCTTAAGTCCTCCGCGATTGGATTTGTCATAGGACTGACCTTTTTGATCAATCTTTCGCTGGCTCCGATTTTAGCCGTGATTATTCCAAGCTTCTTATACAAAAGACATTCTGATCCGGCTTTGGGCTCGGGGCCCGTGGCGACCATTATTCAGGATTTAATAAGTCTGCTTGTTTATTTTACGGTGGTTAGCATTATTATTTTTTGATTGAAATTAATAACCATTTTGTAATTTTGCAAAGTTTTTCATCCTTTCTAATTTCCACGATCGTGGGATTTGGGGAGGATAGTACTTGCAAAGGCGAATCCTTTGCGTGAAGAAAATAAAAAAAAATAAAAAAGAGGGAATCCGGATTGGACGGATTCCCCCGCTTGTTTCCGTCCGGCCGGCTTGTGGCCATACGGACAGTTGTCATTTTCTCCTGAAGACCTTGAAGATCTCGGGTGGGCCGAACATCATCGTCAAGCCCAAAATGAACACGACGAACCCGATGTAGGCATATATCTGGTACCAGAAGAAGAAGTCGGCCACGAAAGCCCCGATAACGGCCACGCAGTAACCCCAAACTTCCCTCTCTATATTCCTGAACATGACACACCTCCTTTTTTTGTGGATTTTACATCTGCCCCAAGAACAGCGAAGCTCCAAGGGCACTTTTTTAGAAAGGTACTTAATACTACTTTTTAATTATAGCACCTTATAAATAAAAAGTCAAGTTAATCGGGCAATGGTTCATTTAATGCCTTTGCGTTAGTTTGCTTTATAATTAATCTATGTGGTTTTTATTCGCGGTGGCTTCGCAATTCGTGAGCGGAAGTTCGGCTGTAATAGATAAACTGCTTTTAAAAAAATCCTATCCCAATCCCATCGGCTATACTTTTTGGATAGGAATTTTGAGCGTTTTTACGGTTTTTCTCGCGCCTTTCGGATTCAGATTGTTTAATTTTTCCGAATTCGGTTTTACCTTTTTAACCGGTGCGGTCTCAATACTCGCGCTATTTTTTTATTTTGCCGCCCTCTTTTACGGCGAGGCCTCCAGTTCAATAATTTTAATCTGGGCTTTGGCGCCGATATTCACCTTGATTTTCAGTTCCGCGCTTTTGGACATCAATTTAACCTTTTACCAGTTAGCCGGTTTTATAATTTTAATCTTAGGCGGCCTGATATTATTTTTCATTGAACAAAAAGGAGTTCGGTTAAAAGTGATTATGCTTGCGGTTATAGCCGCTTTTTGTTTTGGGCTCGCGAGCAATCTTACCAAAATGGTTTTCGATTTTTCCGGTTTTTTTTCCGGGCTTATTTGGATAAAGTTCACCTCGTTTTTGACGGTGCTTATTTTTCTTGCCGTGCCGGCTTTCAGAAAAAAGATTTTTCATCCGGAAGGCAGAGACGAGTTCAAAAACAAGCGGCTTTATTTGTTTAACCGCGCTTACGCCGGTTTGGGGTCCATTTTAATTTACGCGGCAATTTCAACCGGTTTGCCGCCTCTGGTTGAATCAACACGCAATCTCCAATACCTTTTTGTTTTTTTGGGCGGATGGCTGATACTTCGCGAGCGGTTTTCCGGCTGGATTCTGGCCGGAAAAATAACGGCTTTCGCGATTATTTCTTTCGGCGTTTTATGGCTTGCCGTCGGCGAATATTACAAGTCAGACGCATGGACGCGAGTAAACTGGGCGTCGGATGAAAACCGCTCGATTGTCTGGGGCGTTACATTCTCGCAAAAATTTTCCGAAAAGCTCGGGTCTGACCCCCACACCTACTTTGCCGTGGCGCAAAGCGCAAATTCAAAAGATGGCAAAGTAGGTGAGGGGGCTTATTGGCGCGAAAATTATGACGCGATTATAAAAGAATTAAAGCCGAAGCGCATCCGTCTCATCGCTTATTGGGACATGATTGAACGGGAGGAAGACAAGTTTGATTTTCAAAATTTGGATTATCAAATGGATGAAGCCGCGTTCTCCGGCGCGCGGGTTATTTTGGCTGTTGGCCGGAAACTGCCGCGCTGGCCCGAATGTCATGAGCCCTAATGGGCTCGAAGCCGTCGTAAATCGCTATAAAAATCATCCGGCGCTTTTATATTGGCAGGTAGAAAACGAGCCGTTTTTAAAATTCGGCGAATGTCCGCCGCTGGATAAAGAATTTCTGGATGAAGAAATAACGCTGGTCAAATCCCTGGATTCCAATCACCCGGTCTTAATTACGGATAGCGGCGAATTGGGATTGTGGTTTGGGGCGGTTAAACGCGGAGATATTTTCGGAACGACAATGTATCGCAGGATTTATAATGATACGCTCGGCTTTATTGAATATCATCTGCCGCCGGAGTTTTTCGGACTTAAAGAAAAAATAATAAGACGGCTTACCGGAGAGCATGAGAAAAAATTTATTGTCTCAGAGCTCGCGGCCGAGCCGTGGCTTCCCGAACAACTTTACGAAACAGCGCTTGACGAGCAATTGAAACATTTTGATTTGGATTTTTTCAAAAACACGATTGATTACGCCAAAGCCAGCGGTTTTGACGAATATTATTTATGGGGCGCGGAATGGTGGTTTTGGTTAAAAACTAAGCAAAACCATCCCGAATTTTGGGATTTTGCCAAAACCATTCTATCGCCTTGAATTTTTCGCATAATATGGTAATATAGAGGGCAATGCATTCAAATAGTCCGCATAACCCGGAGGGCTTTAAAGAGGCCTTAAAACTTTTTCAGGAGTCGGCGCGCGTCGTGCCGGCTTATAGGTTTTTTTTGCGAAAGCGCGGCATAAACCCAAAGAATATAAAATCATACGCCGATTTTATCAAAGTGCCCTCAATGGACAAGGTCAATTATTTAAGGGCTTTTGATTTTTTTGATTTGTTCCCAAAGCGACAAATACCGCCTATGATTTCGGCCAGTTCAGGTTCTTCCGGCAAGCCGTTTTATTGGCCAAGAGGCGATTGGCAGGAGGAAGCCGGGGGCCGTCAGCACGAAAGAATTTTCAGGGATATTTTCGGCGTTAAAAAGAACGAAAGAACTTTGGTGGTGATTTGTTTTTCAATGGGCACCTGGATTGCCGGAACCTTCACCATGGCTTCCGTAAGGTGGCTCTCTAGGCGCGGCTACAACATTTCAGTTATAACTCCTTCAATCGAAAAAGAGGACGCGGTTATGATTCTGCGAGACCTCGCGCCGTCTTTTAAACGCACGATTCTCGCCGGTTATCCGCCGCTTTTAAGGGATGTTCTGGAGGAAGCGCTCGTTCAAAAAATAAACATAAAAAATCTGCGGTTAAATCTGCTTTTTGCCGGAGAAAATTTTTCTGAAAAATACCGTTCAATAATGCATAAAATCGCGGGAATTAAAAACGGCTCCAACAACTCCAACGGTTTTAGCGGTTCGGTGAGCATCTATGGCACGGCGGACGCGGCCGCAATCGGCCACGAGACGCCGGCGAGCATTTTTATAAGAAAATTGGCCTCCGAAAACAAGACCTTTGCCAAAAAACTCGGTTTTGAAGAATTTATTCCCACCATAGTGCAATATGATCCCGGACAGGTTTTTTTTGAAATGGTCGGCGGGGAATTGCTGTTCAGCGCTCGCGCGGGCATTCCGCTTTTGCGTTATAATATTCACGACACGGGACGCATTGTCAGCCATAAAGAGATGCGAGCGATTTTAAAGAAAGCCGGAGTGTCGGACAGGGTTAAACAACTCGGCTTTGACAAATGGAAACGGCCTTTTATTTTTCTTGGTTCGCGTTCAGATGTCGCCACCACTTTCTACGCTTTAAACATTTTTCCTGAAAACATAAAATCCGGCCTTGAGAAAAAAGATGTTTATAAATTCGTTTCCGGGAAATTTATCGCCTACACTCGTCTTTTCAGAAACGGGCGCGACCAGAAACTTTTTGTGGAAGTTGAACTTGCTAGAGGCCTAAAACCCTCGCCCGTTATTATTTTTAAAATACGCCAAAGCGTTTTTGAAGGTCTTGTCAGTATGAATATGGAATACAGAAAACTCCATCGCTCCATAGGCGTGAAGGCCCTTCCGAATATAATTTTGGCGCCTTTCGGCGATGCGCGTTTCAGAGTGAGTAAGGCCAAGCACAGATGGTCAAAACGATAGGACGGGTCTATAATCCATAATATATGCCGAAAATATTTATTACCCGCTTGATTCCGGAGGCGGGAATAAACAAATTAAAAGAAAAAGGATATGAGGTGGTCGTAAGCCCTAAAGACGGGGTTTTGGCTAAAGACGAGCTTATTCAAGCGCTTAAAGCCGATAAATACGACGCGGTTTTATGTCTTTTAACCGATAAAATTGACGGAGATGTATTGGACGCGGCAGGCAAAAGCGCAAAAATTTTTGCCAATTATGCCGTCGGTTTTGATAATATTGATTTGAAAGCGGCGGAGTCGCGCGGAGTGATGATTACCAATACCCCCGGCGTTTTAACTAATACCGTAGCCGAGCATACTTTCGCGCTTATGCTTGCGATTTCTCACCGTGTGGTTGAAGCGGATAAATTCACAAGAGCGGGAAAATACGACGGCTGGGCGCCGATGATGCTTTTGGGAAACGATTTATCGGGCAAAACAATCGGTATTGTCGGCCTTGGCAGAATTGGCTCTCGCGTCGCGCATCACGCGGTTAAAGGTTTTGACGCTAAAGTTATTTATTATGACCCCAATCGCAACGCCGATTTTGAAAAAGAATACGGAGCCGTTTACAAAGAAAAATTAGATGATTTATTGCGAGAGGCCGATTATGTTTCTATTCATGTGCCTCTTTTGGAATCCACTCAGCATCTGATTAACGCCGAAAGATTGAGCCAGATGAAGCCGACTGCGTATTTGATAAACACTTCCCGCGGGCCGATCATAGATGAAGCCGCTTTGGCGGAAGCGTTGAAAAATAAAACCATACGCGGCGCGGCCATTGATGTTTTTGAATGGGAACCAAAACTTGCGCCAGGGCTGGCTGAACTCGAAAATGTGATTTTAACTCCGCATATCGCGTCAGCTACCGAGGAGACCCGCTCGGCCATGTCCGAACTTGCGGCCGAAAATATCATTGCCGCCCTTGAAGGCCGCGAGCCGCCGGATATTGTAAAAAATAAGTAAAAAAGATATACTCAGTTTGTTATGCCGGTCATTAAAGCAAAAACCAGAATAGTTTTTGGCAAAAAATCCAAGACCCTTCAAAAGAGCGGCCTGATACCCGCCGTAGTTTATGGCGGAACGGAAAAGCCGCAGCCGCTGGAAATTGATTTAAAAGATTTCCAAAAAACTTGGGAAGAAGCCGGAGAATCAAGCTTGATTGAACTGGATTTTGACGGGCAGAAGAAAAACGTGCTCATCAAGGCCGTTCAGAAAAATCCGCTTGATGACACTCCGGTTCATGTTGATTTTTATGCCGTGCGAATGGATAAGCCGATTCAGGCCGCCGTGTCCATTGAATTTGCGGGAGAGTCGCCGGCTGTGAAGAATTTAGGCGCCTCGCTTGTTAAAGTGATGCACGAAATAGAAATTGAAGCTCTGCCTAAGGATTTGCCTCACGAATTGGTGGTGGATATTTCGGGCTTGCGCGCTTTTAACGACAGATTTTTGGTTAAGGATTTGAAATTGCCCTCCGGCGTCAAGGTTTTGGCGGTTCCGGAAGATATAGTCGCTTTGGTTGAGGAGCCGAAAGCCGAAGAGGTTCCGGCCGAAGCCCCGGCTCTTGAAGAAATAGAAGTGGTGGGCAAGAAAGGAAAGAAAGAAGAGGAAGCCGGAGAAGCGGATGCGGAAGAAAAAGCGGGGACGAAAGCAGAACCGGAAGCGAAAGCAAAAGCGGAGAAAGGGACGAAGGGGGCAAAATAAATTTTGATATTCTGATATAATACAATTAATGTCTAAAAAGGGGACACGAGGTCTCGCGGTCTTAGCGGCAATTTTTTTATTGCCTCTTATTCTTTTGGCTCAAACGGTTAATCCGCAGGATGTAAGCAACAGAAAAGCGGAACTGGAAAAAGAATTAGCCGGATTGGAAAAAGAAGCGGAGGGCCTGCGCGGCGTAATAGCGGAAAAACAGCAGGAGTCGGCTTCTCTTGAGCGCGACATTTCCATATTTGACGCTCAAATAAAAAAATCCCAGCTTGAAATCAAGGCGCGCGACATCTCCATTAAAAATATCGTTTCCAGCATAGGCGAAAAATCGGTTCAAGTAGACGAGCTTCTGCTTAAAGTTGAACGTGAAAAAAGGTCTTTAGCCGAAATTCTGCGCCGTCTCAATGAACTTGATCATACCGCCTTGATTGAGACGCTGCTCGGCGGAGACGACCTCTCGGAGTTTTTTGCGGAATTGGACAGCATTGAAGCTCTTCAGCAATCAATGCACGAGTCAATAGCTTTGCTTAAAGAAACCAAAATAACCACTGAAAATGAGATAGACGACCTTGAATCCAAAAAAACCGAAGAAAATCAGCTTAGGGCTTTGCAGGTTTTGGAAAAAAAACGAATTGAAGAAAGGGAAGTTGAAAAAAAGAATCTGTTGAAAATTACCAAGGGCAAAGAAGCCGAATACCAAAAGGTCTTGGAAGCCCGCCAAAAAGACGCCGCCACCATTCGCAGCCAGCTTTTTCTTTTGACCGGTTCTCCCGATATTCCTTTTGAGCGCGCGGTGGAGCTTGCCAATAAGGCCTTCCAAAAAACAGGCGTCAGGCCGGCTTTTTTGCTTGGCGTAATTGCCGAAGAATCAAATCTTGGCGCCAATGTAGGTACCGGAAACTGGCGGGAGGATTTGAGCCATTCCAGATGCGCCAAACAGCGCACGGCTTTTCAGGAAATTACATCCGAATTGGGATTAAACCCGGATTTAATGCCCGTTTCAAAAAAGGCCTGGTACGGATATTGCGGAGGCGCCATGGGCCCCGCGCAATTCATACCTACAACCTGGCTTTTGTATAAAAATTTAGTCGCTCGTCATACCGGCCACAATCCGCCAAATCCCTGGGACGCCGAGGACGCTTTTATGGCTTCAGCCCTTCTTTTGAAAGACAACGGCGCGGCCGAAGGAACATATCAGGCCGAACGCCGCGCGGCCTTGAGATACCTGGCCGGCGGAAATTGGTTTAAACCGGCTTACGCTTTTTACGGAGATGATGTGATGTCTTTGGCCTCAAAGTATCAAGAACAGATGAATATAATTCTTGCCCAAAGATAGGTTTTGCGGCAGGGTTTGTGAGGTTTCTGAACTTTGATTGAGGAGGATGCGCGCGGGCAAGACGATAGTGATTACGGGTTTTATTTTTCCTGCCGTTGAAAAGCCTTAACAACCGGGTCCAGATCGCCTGCCAAAATGCGTTCAATATTATGCCACTTCTTGCCGATGCGGTGGTCGGTGATGCGGTCTTGCGGAAAATTATAAGTGCGTATTTTTTCCGAGCGGTCTTGCGTGCCGATTTGTTCCCGCCTTTGTTCGGTAATTGAACCGGATTTTTTCGCCGCTTCCATTTCAATCAATTTTGCCCGCAAAATATTCATTGCTTTTTCACGGTTGGACTGCTGTGAGCGCTGGTCTTGTGAAAGCACCACAATACCCGACGGCTTGTGAGTTATTCTTACGGCTGTTTCAACCTTATTTACATTTTGTCCGCCGGGACCTCCGGAACGGGTAAATTCCACTTCAATATCCTGCGGTTTTATTTCAAAGGCCTGCGCGGGATAAATCGGCAAAATAGCCACCGAAGCCGTGGAAGTGTGAACGCGTCCCGATTTTTCAGTTGAAGGTATCCGTTGGACCCTGTGGACGCCCGCCTCCTGCTTTAATTCCGAATAGGCCTCGGGGCTTACGACTTCCATCATAAATTCTTTATATCCGCCCAATTCGCTCGGCGAGGAACTGATAAAAACTGTTTTCCACGCGCGCTTCTGGGCGTATTTGGCGTACATATTGGCTAAGTCCGACGCAAAAAGCGACGCCTCTTGCCCTCCGGCGCCGGCTCTTATTTCAAAAATTATTGATTGAGGGGTGAGTTCTGCCATTACTTTTTGCCTTTCTTTTTCGGAGCGATTTTAGACGCCCTTTCTCTTTTGGCTCTGAATTTCTCAACGCGTCCAGCGGAGTCAATGAGTTTTTCTTGTCCGGTGAAAAACGGATGGCAATTAGCGCAAATCTCAACCTCTATTTTTTCTTTAGTTGAGCCGATTTTATAGGTTTTGCCGCAGGCGCATTTAATAACGGCCTCCGGATAATATTGCGGGTGCGTATTTTTTTTCATAACCTGAATCTTAGCATGAAAACCTCTCTTGCGCAACAAACGCTTTTGTTTTAATATGGCTTTTATGGATACTGAAGTCAAAGAGGCCCAAAATCCGCAACTGGCGGCTCCGGCCGACCCCGAAATAGAAGAAATGTTTCGGGCCGGTTTGCATTTCGGCTATTCCAGAACGCGCCGGCACCCCAAAATGAAACCCTACATTTTCGGCTTGAGAAATAACATAGAAGTTTTTGACCTGGATAAAATCAGGGTTAAACTGCGCGAGGCCGAGGAATTTTTGAAAAAAGTCGTCCAAAACGGAGGCGTCGTTCTTTTAGTCGGCTCCAAACCCTCCGCGGCGTCCCTCATAGAAAAAGCCGGAGAAGAACTGGGTATGCCGTATTCGGCCAAGCGCTGGCCCGGGGGGCTGCTCACCAATTTTGAAGTTATTCGCAAACGTCTTGACCATCTTGAGGACCTGAAAATAAAAAAGGCCTCGGGCGAGCTTAATAAATATACCAAAAAAGAGCAGCTGATTTTGGGAGATGAAATAAAAAAACTTGAACAGAAATTCGCGGGCCTCACATCTTTAAAAAAGGTGCCGGAGGCGGTCTTAATTGTTGACCCCAAAGAAGAAAAAACCGCGACTCACGAGGTCAATAAACTCGGGCTTAAAACCGTGGGCATTATGAATATTGATTGCGATCCGGACACCGTTACTTACCCGATTCCGGCCAATGATTCGGCTCATTCCAGTATTAAATATATTTTAAATCGTCTGGTCGGGGCTTTAAAAGACGGTTTAGCGGCTGCGCCTAAAAGTGAACTTCCCAAAAAAGATGCCTGATCTGGAAATTTTAAGAAAATTGCGCTCGATTTGCGGCGCGTCAATTGCTGCCTGCAAAAAAGCTCTGGATGAATCCGGAGGAGATATTGAAAAAGCCCTCGGGATTTTAAAGAGGCACGGAGCGGAGGTGGCCGCGAAAAAATCGCAAAGGGCGACTGCCTCCGGCGTAATTGACGCTTATATTCATAGCGACAGGAAACTCGGCGTTTTGATTGAAGTGAAGAGCGAAACCGATTTTGTGGCCAAAAACGGCGAATTTCGCGCCTTCGCGCATGAATTGGCGATGCAGGTCGCGGCCGCGGACGCGCAAAATGTTGAGGAGCTGCTCGGTCAACCATTTATAAAAGACCAGTCAAAAACGGTCGGGGACTATGTTAAAGAAAACATTTCAAAATTCGGCGAAAATATAGAAGTAGCCGGGTTTTATAAATTATCTTTATAGCGAAATTATGCCTTTGATTATTTTTATAGTTTTTGCGGTTTTGGGGATCTCGGGGATTGTTTTTTTAGTCGCCAGGCGCGTCGTTTCCAACCGCCTTTTAAGCGAAGACGAGCGCAAAGCCAAAATAGCCGCCCTGCCGATGTTTTTTGATTTTATCCGCGAAGACGTTTTAAATCCGCTTGACGAATTTTCATCCGGCGTCATTCAGCCGCAACTTTTTAAGTTAAGCGAAAAATCATTGCGCAGATTCAGGATTTTGGTTTTAAGAATGGAAAGCATTTTGCATCGCATGTCCGATCACTTTCGCGGCAGACGCATTGCCATCAAAAACGGCTCCACCCCCGCGCATAACGGTTCCGCCATCACTAAAAATTCCGATTTTTGGAATGAAATGCACGAGGCCAAAAACGGCTTGAAAAACGGCGGCGATAAGAATGAAACGAAAGACCTTCAAAAATAAAATAAATTGCCGCCCTAGCTCAATGGCAGAGCAACGGTTTTGTAAACCGTAGGTTCCGAGTTCGAATCTCGGGGGCGGCTCCACAATATTAAAACGGCTAAACCAGAGAGGGTTTAGCCGTTTGCAATTTAGGCGGGCGGACGCAGGGCTATGGATATCATGACGATGCCGGCTGTCATAATTATTAATTCTATGATGACATAC